>NZ_AUTP01000313.1:0-121362 GCF_000498075.1 Pseudoalteromonas sp. TAB23 | reverse complement strand
AGGATGGCTTGTAACTTAAGCCATCCTTGCCATAACACTTTCACAGATGCACGCCCTGTGCGCTTGGTATCTTTCCAGCCTCCTAACTTTGCCAGTTCCTGATACGCCCATGACATATTTGGAGCAGTTTCAGGCAATGGTGTTTTTATTCTCTTTAACCACAATAACTTCCATGCTTTGGGAGATAACAGTTGTTCACAACTTGGAGAATCAGGCTGCTCATTGGTGAACTTTAGTTGCAATATTCGCGTCGCAATAAAGCCATTAATCGTCACCAATCTTTCCATGTTATCTTGGCTTTGAAGGCGTAAACTTTCGATATCCGTGCCATCACTTTTCCAGACTTTATGGTATTCCTCTACAAGCCAACGGTGCTCATAGTAGGTGATGATAGCTAAGGCGTCTTCTTTGCTGGTGACTGGTTCACTGGTTAATAGGTGCCAGCTTAAGCCGTTCTCAGCGTTTCCTCGCTCTGCACAGCCGACATAGTAAACTGGTAGGGAGCGTCCTTTCTTATTGTAAGGCGCTTTGAGTGTCACTGGCGCATAGGTGATATCCAGTGTTGCGCTTCGGGCTTTTCTTCCTCCTTTTTGTGCAATGTGGATGTGTTTGGTGCCTGCACTCATCAGCTCGCTTGCGAACGCATAGAGCTTATCCTCACCTTCTTCAATATGACGACTTTGCATCGAGCGTACGACGAATCGTTGCTGCTCGGTCAGTTTATACTGCAAGTATTCGTAGATGTCCGCTTCGCGGTCACACACCGATATCACGTTCGCCATTTGTCCTTGCAGCCGCTCTGCCATCGCTCGTGACGCTGACTCCCACTTGTAACTTTCTTTTTCTTCGTAAGAAGTCGTCGCGTGTTTTTCTCTTTTTCCAATCGTGTTGATATCACGACTCCAGCGAGACTGTTCAATTAATCCCACAACTTGCTTTGTGTCTGGCGCAAACAGTAATACGCTATGAGCTAACAAGCCTCGTTGTTTTGCTCCTCGTCCGACATGACCCAAATCATCTCGAATGGAGGAATGTTTATAAATTAGTGTGGTCGTGTCTTCTAATGCGAGCAATAAGTTATGACTTTTTGCTTGTTCAACCGTGGCTTTAAAGCCTGACTCTGCTATAGCCGTTGCGTCAATATTCTCGTTGCGAATAAAGCGGTAGGCACCTTCCATATCNGGCGGGGGATTGAGTGATGTTCACAAGTGGTTTTCCTGGTTCATTTGCAAGCGTTGATGCTAACTTTACCAGACGCGCTGTTCTTCTTGGATCACCTAAGTCCGATTTACCGAATTGTTGTTTTGCCCAATGAGTATGTTCGTTAATCATAATGTGCCCTCAAACAAGATTTGAAGATCTGATCATGACATTGAGATTTAGTTCAAAAAAATCCCCGCTAATTTCTTAGCAGGGATTTGTGTATAAGAGACAGCTTACTAAGCGCCTTTTTGTTTATTTAGTTCTTTTATTTAGTCTTCGTGTTTGTTTTGCATGTTCACTAAGTTCAGTTAAACCTAATTGGTCGTAACTTTTTTCCATCATTTCAAGCGCCGGATCTAAGTAACTGCTTTGTGAGTAGTGTTCAACAACAAATTTGCCTCTATTAGCTGCAGCTAAATAAGCTTCACGCTCATAGTAGTAAGTGGCTACTTTTAATTCATAACGTGCCATACGGTTTAAAAGCCACACTAGACGACGTTTCGCTTCAGGCGCGTAATCACTTTTTGGAAAACGTTTTACTAATGTCGATAAATCAGTAAATGCAACGCGTGTACGGTTAGCATCACGGTCAGCTCTATCTACACCAAAGTATTCTTGGAACGCATTTTTATCTGCTTTAATGTTCACTAAACCACGCATGTAATACATGTAATCAAGGTCTTTATGATTTGGGTTTAAGCGAATAAAGCGGTCAATGGTTGCAAGTGCTTGTTCGGTATTACCTGATTGGTAATGCGCATACACTAAGTCCATTTGTACTTGTTTAGAGAATGGGCCAAACGGGTAGCGAGAATCTATTGCACTCAAAAGTTCAATTGCGCGAGCATATAAACCAGAATCTAGTGTTTCTTTTGCATCTTCATATAAAGCGTGTGCAGATTTATTCGGTACACGTTGAATGTCTTCTTGGTCTGGAGCAGACGAACAAGCGCCTAAACTAAGTACAGAAACTGAAAAAACAATGGCAAATGCACGTTTCCCTATTTTATTTATCATTTTATTTGTTACCTTCGATGTCTTCGGCTAGGCCAAGTCGGTAAAACCGAGTAAACTATGCGTATTATATTATGCTTTTATTAAAAGCGATTCTAACCCAGTCGAGCAAAGCTTGCACTGGTAAATTGGGTAAAGTTACTAATGTCAGAGCAAATTTCTCTTCAAGCCGACGTTCCAACCGAATTAGGTGGTAAACGTCTAGACCAAGTATTAGCACAATTGTTCCCTGATTATTCACGTTCTCGTATAAAAACGTGGATATTGGATGATAAAATCACCGTAGACGGTGAAATTTTCAACACTCCACGCGAAAAGCTACTAGGTGGTGAAGTTGTAAGTGTTGAGACAACAATTGAAGCACCACGCGAATACGAAGCACAAGATATCAAATTAAACATTGTTTATGAAGATGATGATATTTTGGTAATTAATAAACCAATGGGCCTAGTGGTTCACCCTGGTGCGGGTAATCCTAATGGAACAGTGCTAAACGCATTACTACATTACTACCCTGAAATAATTAACGTACCACGCGCAGGTATTGTGCATCGTTTAGATAAAGACACGACCGGTTTAATGGTTGTAGCTAAAACGATTCCAGCACAAACGCACTTAGTAACAGCGCTACAAAAGCGTGAAAACTTTACGCGTGAATATGAAGCACTGTGTAATGGTACTATGACTGCAGGTGGTATGGTTGAAAAAGCGATTGGCCGCCATCCGACTCAGCGTACACATATGGCAGTACATGAACTGGGTAAACCGGCAATTACACATTACCGTGTTGCTGAAAAATTCCGTGCTCATACTCGTTTACGTCTGCGCTTAGAAACAGGTCGTACTCACCAGATTCGTGTGCATATGGCACATTTAAATCATCCACTAATTGGCGATCAATCTTATGGCGGCCGTCCGCGTCCACCTAAAGGTGCAACACCTGAGTTATTTGAGTTACTTCGTAGCTTTAGACGCCAAGCACTACATGCTGTAAAATTGAGCATTGCGCATCCAATCACGGGTGAAATGATGACATGGCAAGCACCTATCCCTGACGATATGGTTGCGATGACACATGCACTACGTGAAGATACTAAAGCTAATCCTGATATCGATAGATAATGCACTTATTGTCAGCGACATGGCAAAACCTTCATAAAGTAGGAACGTTAAGTACTACTTGTGGAGGTGGTGTTTCAAAAATCCCATTTAAAAGTTTTAATTTGGGATTCCATGTTGGTGATAATCAAAATCATGTATCAAAAAACCGCTCATTATTAACAAACCTTCTACCTAAACCTGCCGTGTGGCTAAATCAAATTCATAGCTCTAATGTTGTTATTGTTGATGAATATTTTGATTTTGATGAGTTACACGATGCTGATGCGCTTTATACTCAGTTATTAAATCAGCCTTTGGCTATAATGACCGCCGATTGCTTACCTATTTTATTAGTGAGTGATGATGAAAAAGAAATTGCAGCTATACATGGCGGCTGGCGAGGACTTGAGCAGGGAGTTATTGAAAATACATTAGAGTGCTTTAGTACAAAATATGAAAATATAAGTGCGTGGCTAGGGCCTGCAATTGGACCAAACCGATTTGAGGTTGGGGCTGAGGTGTTTGAGTTATTTCAAAAAAGGTCCCCTTTATTTATTCAAGCATTTACACTACAAACTAATGGCAAATATCTTGCTGATATTTATGGTATTGCGCGTACTCTACTTACCCAGCTAGGCGTTAAAAATATTAAAGGCGGCGACTATTGTACCGTCTCCCAAAGTGACTTATTTTTTTCTTATCGACGAGATGGACAAACTGGACGTATGGCAAGTTTGATCTGGCGCAAGTAATTAGTATCTTTAATCATTATATTTCCCCCTACACCTTGAACAAACACCTAAACATACCCATTAATTAAGCAATTAGATTATTTAATAGGTAACACCATGCGTTTAGATAGATTTACAAGTAAATTTCAATCTGCGCTTTCTGACGCGCAATCGCTAGCCCTTGGTCGCGATCATCAATTTATTGAACCCGTACATTTAATGTATTCATTGCTAAAGCAAAGTGGCTCTAGTGTACGCGCATTATTTGCACAAACGGGTGTCAGCGCTGACGAACTCAACACCAAGCTTTCACAAGAAATAGAAAAATTATTTAAAGTCGAAGGTGTCGGTGGTGACGTTCAGCTATCAAACAATATGGCATCACTTATTAATCTATGTGATAAGTACGCGCAAAAACGCAAAGACAAATATATTTCAAGTGAATTATTTGTACTGGCGGCATGCGATGATAAAGGTCCACTTGGCGATATATTTAGGTCGTTAAATATTACCTCGACTAAAATTGAAACCGCAATTAAAGCGATTCGCGGCGGCCAAAAAGTTGATGACCCAAATGCCGAAGAAACACGTCAAGCGCTTGAAAAGTTCACGATTGATCTAACTGAGCGAGCAGAGCAAGGTAAGCTTGACCCCGTTATTGGTCGCGATGACGAAATTCGCCGCACGATTCAGGTACTACAACGCCGCACTAAAAATAACCCTGTATTAATCGGTGAACCAGGTGTTGGTAAAACAGCAATTGCCGAGGGGTTAGCACAGCGTATTATTAATGGTGAAGTACCTGAAGGATTAAAAAATAAACGCGTACTATCACTTGATTTAGGGGCGTTAGTTGCGGGTGCTAAATACCGTGGCGAATTTGAAGAACGTTTAAAATCAGTATTAAACGAATTGGCTAAAGAAGAAGGCCAAGTCATTTTATTTATTGATGAAATACATACTATTGTAGGTGCAGGAAAAAGTGACGGTGCCATGGATGCAGGCAATATGTTAAAGCCAGCATTAGCACGCGGTGAATTACACTGTGTTGGCGCAACCACGCTTGATGAATACCGTAAATATATAGAAAAAGACGCAGCTCTTGAGCGTCGATTCCAAAAGGTACTTATTGAAGAGCCATCTGTTGAAGATACCATTGCAATATTACGTGGCTTAAAAGAGCGATATGAGTTACATCATTCAGTAGAAATTACTGACCCCGCGATTGTTGCTGCGGCGCAGTTATCTCATCGTTACATTAGTGACCGTCAGTTACCCGATAAAGCGATTGATTTAATAGATGAAGCGGGTTCTTCAATTCGATTACAAATTGACTCCAAACCAGAATCGTTAGACAAGCTTGAACGCCGTATCATCCAGCTAAAGTTAGAAGATAATGCGCTAGCGAAAGAAAAAGACGAAGCAAGTCAAAAACGCCGAGCTGAAATGCAAGAGTTGATCACCGACCTTGATGGGCAATATCGTGAGCTAGACGAGATATGGAATGCTGAAAAAGCATCACTTCAAGGCACGCAAGTAATTAAAGCCGAGCTTGAACAAGCAAGATTAGATTTAGATGTAGCGCGAAGAGCAAGTGATTTACAGCGTATGTCAGAGCTGCAATATGGGCGAATTCCAGAACTTGAACGAAAACTTGATTTAGCCTCACAAGCCGAAATGCAAGAAATGACTCTGCTTAAAAACCAAGTAGGTGAGGATGAAATTGCTGAAATACTGTCTCGCTGGACAGGAATTCCTGTTGCAAGAATGCTACAAGGTGAGCGTGAAAAGCTGCTGCAAATGGAAGATAAGTTACACAGTAAAGTAATAGGGCAAGATGAAGCGGTTGTTGCTGTTTCTAACGCAATACGACGCTCACGTGCAGGGCTTGCAGATCCTAATCGTCCTATTGGTTCTTTCTTATTTTTAGGTCCAACTGGTGTGGGTAAAACCGAGCTGACAAAAGCACTGGCTGGTTTTATGTTTGATACCGAAGATGCCATGGTGCGTATCGACATGTCTGAGTTTATGGAAAAACATTCAGTCGCACGTCTAGTAGGGGCTCCTCCAGGTTACGTGGGTTACGAAGAGGGCGGTTATTTAACAGAAGCTGTTCGTCGTAAACCTTACTCAGTGATATTGCTTGATGAAATAGAAAAGGCGCATCCTGATGTGTTTAATATTTTACTGCAAGTATTAGATGATGGCCGATTAACTGACGGGCAGGGTAGAACCGTTGATTTTAAAAATACCGTTATTATCATGACCTCAAATCTAGGCTCAGATATTATCCAAGAGCAAGCGGGTAATAATGATTACACGACCCTTAAAGCTAAAGTAATGGAAGTATTAATTAATGAGTTTAGGCCTGAATTTATTAACCGTATAGACGAGACTGTCGTGTTCCACCCGTTAGCAAACGAGCATATAAAAGAAATAGCTGATATTCAGTTAATGAAATTACGTGAGCGTTTAACTGAGATGGGATATCTGCTTGAAATAAGCGATGCTGCTCTTGAGCGAATTGCAGAAAGTGGGTTTGATCCTGTCTACGGTGCACGTCCGCTTAAGCGTGCTATTCAACAAACGATTGAAAACCCGCTGGCACAAAAGTTACTCAATGGAGACTACTTACCAGGTTGCGTGATCGTTATTGATGCAAATGACGACTCTCTGGTATTTTCCAAGCGTTAATTGTAAATAATTAAACTCAAAAGCCGCTAAAATAGCGGCTTTTTTATGTTTGTTAAACTTTAAAAGTTAGTAATAAATCGTTCACCCTACGTGAACCTTCAACAAGTTCAGCTGCTCCTTTTGCCACATTAAAGCTTAAGCTTAAGTTGTTATCTCCAAAGTCTTTAATTTGCGAAACATTATTACTAATATCATTACTAACCATTTGTTGCTCTTCTGCAGCAGATGATATTTGTATTGCTAAATGAGATATTTCACTGATTTGGATAAAAATCCCCTCTAATTCAACTTGAGTTTTATCGGTTGTCAGCACACAATTATCGGCTTGTGCTTTAGTGCTTTGCATTACTTTAGACCAGCTAAATAAAGTATCTTGTATTTCTTTAATAGAACTGTGGATTTGTGTTGTAGCATTTTGAGTACGTGACGAAAGGGTCCTTACCTCGTCGGCTACTACAGCAAAGCCTCGACCATGCTCTCCCGCTCTAGCTGCTTCAATCGCTGCATTAAGGGCAAGTAAGTTAGTTTGATCGGCAATTCCCTCTATTTCACTCATTACTTTACCAATCTTATCTGCTTCAGAGGCTAAGCTGGTGGCTGTGGTTGCAGCCTTTTCTACTTGAAAAGCTAAATCAGATACCATTTTACTATTATCTGCAATATGGTCTTTTATTTCAGAGCAACTTTGATGGGTGTTATTCACTTTATCAGCTGTTTGAGCGGTATTTACTGATATTTCACCAATGGTAGAGCTCATTTGAGTCATCGCTGATGCAATTTGTTCTAAACGCTCACCTTGCGAAGCAATACCTTTTTCAGTAAGCGTAGATTGTTTATCTAGATCAGTTGCGATGCCATTAAAGCTTAATGTGGAGTCTTTCATACGGCCAAGAACCGTGCGCAATTTTGCGCTTAGCATTTGCTCTCTATAATCACTTACGCTATGCGGTGTATGGCCGCTGTAAATATAGCGAGAGATTGAATCGGCTTTTGCTTTTTGTTCGCGTAATATTTTAGGGGTAACAATCAGTTCGTCATAATTTAGCGCAATAACTAAGGCGCACATCAATAGGCTAATTACAGCTAAAGAGATTGATCCCGTAACAGCAATAAAAATCAGCCAAAGTAATAGGCATATAAAAGTAATGCCTTGTCTTATTGTGGTGTGTTCTCGTAGTTTAAATGATGACTTATTGGCATTTATTTTGTTGTAAAGAGCGTGTGCACGTTGCTTAAGTTGAGAGCTTGCTTTAGTTCTTACTGATTGATAACCAACAAGTCGGCTATGCTCAAAAATAGGGGTTACAAAGGCATCTACCCAATAATAACGGCCATCTTTACAGCGGTTTTTAACCATGCCGCGCCACGAGTGCTCTTGTTTTAATGTTGCCCACATTTCTTTAAAGGCCGCTTTTGGCATATCAGGGTGACGAACAATATTATGATGCTGACCGATAAGCTCTTGTGCGCTATAACCTGCTACAGAGCAAAACTCTTGATTGACGTATGTTATTACACCCTTGAGGTCGGTAGTAGAAACAAGCTCTTGTGACTCATCAAAGTATACTTCTTCATTTTTTAAGCTTTTATCATTGTGCATTATGTTTATTATCATCCTTTATTGTTGCTGTCATTATATTGGTTACACACTACAAAGCAAAAAATAGCGTCTTTCCTTTTATGCTCATAAGGCAAATAATTGTTTTTATTGATCTAGATCAAATTTAAATATCGAGTAGCTAAATTGAACTCATTTTAAATAAGTTCCGGTCTATTATTTTAGGCTTATATTTTGCGTATTTAATTTATACTTAAATACGCATTTAAAGCATTTGTATAATGCCCAGAGCAATGGCAATATTACGACTTAATATAATGATGTTGGTCATATTGAGCGCATGTATAGAGTGGGTAAATAATTATTAACTTAGAGAAATTATATTGTTCTTAGCAATTTATACCAGTTGCATTAAATAAGTGATCTATTATAGCGCTAAGAAAATAGCACAATAACAAGGCAAAAATTATGACATGTAGTTGTTCTATATGAATAATTTTTAACGCAGTGAGTGCGCTATTTAATGCGATAGAATGATCATATTTTCAATAAAATTGGTATTAATCTTGAGTCTAAGTAATTAGCCCCCATAACCTTATGATTAAGCCACGTGGCCCGAGGAAAGATTTTTTGACAACACATGATTTAGCTAACGCACTTGAAGCGTTATCAGTAAATGAGCACCAACATGCAGTTAAAGGCATTAAACGTGGCATAGAGCGAGAGTCGCTAAGAATACAAGATAATGGTGTTATATCACCTCAAGGTCACCCAAAAGGTGTGGGCAGTGCGTTAACTAACGGCCATATTACAACTGATTTTTCTGAGTCTTTACTTGAATTTATTACTCCAGTTAGTGAATCGTCAACGCAAACGCTTAAGCAATTAAAAGACCTTCAAAAGTTCACTCTAGAAAAAATGGGCGATGAACTACTTTGGCCCATTAGTATGCCGTGTTTTATTGAGCACCAAGACGATATAGTGCTAGCTCAATTTGGTAGTTCAAATACTGGTCAAATGAAAACACTATACCGTGAAGGATTAAAAAATCGCTACGGTAGTATGATGCAAGCAATTGCGGGTGTTCACTTTAATATTTCATTCCCAGATACGCTTTGGCAGTCACTTCATTCTTTACAAAAAAGCAATGCAAGCCTTCAAGATTTTATTTCAGAAGGTTACTTATCCCTTATTCGTAACTTTAAACGCGAACTATGGCTAATAAGTTACATGTTTGGCGCATCGCCAGCATTGTGTAACTCATTTTTGCAAGGTCGAAAAACTGACTTACCATTTAAAAAACTAGGTAAAGGCACGCTTTACTTAGAAGTTGGTACAGCACTGCGTTTAGGTAATTTAGGTTATACAAATAGCGCTCAGTCGTCACTACGCGTAATGTATAACTCGTTAGATGAATATGTAGCGGGCCTTAAAAAAGCAATCAACACACCATCAGAAATTTATGGTGATCTTGATGACTACAAGAGTGAAAACCCTAAGCAGTTAAATAAAAATATTCTGCAGATTGAAAACGAATTTTACTCGCCAATTCGTCCTAAGCGTAATGCGAAAAGTGGCGAAACGCCAACGGATGCATTGCTTCGAGCAGGCATTGAATACGTAGAAATTCGCGCATTAGACGTTAACCCGTTTAGCGAAGTTGGTATTGATATTGAGCAAATTCACTTTTTAGATGTGTTTTTAACGTATTGTTTATTAAAAGATTCAGCTCCAATGGATTGGAAAGAACAAGCACGTAGTACTGAAAATCTCGACACAGTAGTAAACCAAGGTCGAGAAGAAGGGCTAATGCTTAACTTTAATAACACACAGCGTAGCCTTCAGTCGTGGGGCGATGAAATATTTACCCAGCTTACTGATGTCGCTAAATGGATGGATAATGCTTATGGTGTTAACTATTACTCAGATACTATAAAGCGCATGGCAACGTGGATACATTATCCAGAGCTTACTTACTCTGGACGTTACGTGTCACAATTGAAAGAGTCTGGTTTAGACAACGGCCACTTTGCACTAGCATTGGCTNAAATATAAGCAAAGCCACGCAGACACTGACTACAGCGAGTTTTTAAAGCCTTGGCTGGAACAACAAGTTGTAGAGTCTAACGAAGCACAAGCTGCAATTGAGCAAGCAGATACCCAGTCATTTACCGCGTTTTTAGATGCGTATTTTGACGGTAAATAACCTTGGTATTTAGCAAAATTTAAGCAAAAAAACGCAGCCTAAGTTGGCTGCGTAAATATATTCAGGGATGAATTAATGCTGTACTGCTGCATTCATTGAGTCAGACCCACACTTTTTAAAAAAGTTCTGTGAGATCTTAGAAAAATGAAAAAAAATGCAATTATCCTATCTCTCGCCATTACTTTAGCCGGTTGTGCTACAGCGCCTCCAAAGCAACCTAACGATTTATGTAAAATTTTTGAAGAAAAGCCAGATTGGTATTTCGACGCAAAAGATGCACAAGAAAAATGGGGTTCTCCCAAGCATGTACTCATGAGTATGATGTACCAAGAAAGCTCATTTAAGCATGATGCCGCTCCGCCTATGGAGTACTTCTTATGGATAATTCCTACCGGTCGCGCAAGTGATGCCTATGGTTACTCGCAAGCTAAAACACCAACATGGTCTGATTATATTCGTGAAACAGGCAACAACGGTGCTGATAGAGACGACTTTGACGATGCAATCGACTTTATGGCGTGGTTTGTTTATAAAACCCATAAAGTAAATAAAATATCTAAATGGGATGCTTACGCACAATACCTTAATTATCATGAAGGCTGGGGTGGTTATAAGCGTGGCACGTACAAAAAGAAAAAGTGGCTAATGGGTGTTGCGAACAAAGTTAAGCACAGAGCNGAGCCGCTATGGCGCTCAATTAAAACACTGCGAAGAAGAGCTTGATAAAGGTTGGTTTGAACGTCTTATATTTGGCTAGATAGTTATTAATGGATATAAAAAAGGAGCCAATTGGCTCCTTTTTTATTTAGCGAGAACGCTTATTCGGCAGTATCTTCACTTGTTTTATCATATTTTCTTTTACTTCGAGTACTTCAATAGGATATCCCGCGATACGCAAACTAATATTTGCATCAGGAATATTCTCCAAGTATTCAACAATTAAACCACTCAAAGTTTTAGGTCCATCGAGCGGGAAATCCCAACCCATTTCTTTATTTAAATCGCGTACGTTAGCGCCGCCATCCACAATACATGAGCCATCAGTTTGTGTTTCTACTTCTTCGCTCGGCGTACGAGTTTGCGTAGTTGTAAAATCGCCAACAACTTCTTCTAAAATATCTTCTAGGGTCACTAGGCCTTGGATGTCGCCATACTCATCTACCACTAAGCCTATGCGTTCTTTAGATTGCTGAAACTTTAATAGCTGAGTATTTAGTGATGTTCCTTCAGGGATAAAGTAAATTTCACGTACAGCTCGTAGCAAAGATGGTTTATCAAATTGCTCTTTTGTAAGTAAACGAAGCGCATCACGTGAGTGAATAAAACCTACTGCATCATCTATATTATCGCGATACAACAACACACGAGTATGTTGTGCATGGGTAAGCTGGCGACTAATTAGTTTCCAATCGTCATTTATATCAATGGCCACAATTTCGTTTCGTGGGATCATAATATCTTCAACGGTTACTTGTTCTAAATCTAAAATTGAAGTCAGCATACTTTGATGACGAGCAGGAATAAGTGCGCCTGACTCATTGAGTACTGTTTTTAATTCTTCTTTACTCATGCTGTGTTCGTCGATTTGAGCAGCACTAATACCAAATAACCGCAGTATACCGTTTGTCATCCAGTTAATAACCACGACAAAAGGAAACATTATTTTAAGTAGCCCTTTTAAAATAATAGAGCTTGGAAAGGCAACTTTTTCAGGATAAAGAGCAGCAAGGGTTTTAGGGGTTACTTCAGCAAATATAAGCACGACTAAAGTTAACACACCTGTAGCTATTGCAATACCGAGGTCACCATAAAGACGAATACCTATAATGGTTGCAACTTGGGCTGCTGCAATATTAACAAGGTTATTACCGATTAAGATTAAACCGATGAGCCTATCTGGACGGCTAAGTAATTTACTGACTCGTTTAGCTGCACGATGATCCTCTTTAGCGAGGTGTCGCAGGCGTATACGATTGATTGACATAATTCCGGTTTCTGAACCAGAAAAATAAGCAGAAAAAAGCACCAAAAAACCTAAAATGATAAATAGGGTACTTGTCGATATGTCGTCCAACGATGGATCCTTTTCTTATAAATCAATGCGTATTAAGCTAGAGTGAGCAAGCAGAGTCAAGTTAAAACTTATTTAGTATCACTTCTTGTATGAAACGGCTGCCAAAATAAGCGAGTGTGAGGACAAATGCAGCGACCATGATTGTAATAACCACCGGTTTACCGCGCCAACCCTTTTTCATATGCCCGATAGCTACAACGGTAAAAATAGCCCACGCAACTAACGATAATATTGTTTTATGAATGAACTCTTTAGCGAACATTCCATCAAGAAATACAAACCCTGAAAGTAATGCAAATGTGAGTAATATAGTGCCTAAATTAAGAAGTTGGTAAAGCTGGCGCTCCACAACCATTAAAGGCGGAAGATGGCTATGCACAATTGCTAAATCTTTACGTTTTAAACGTTTATCAATAAAGTAAAACTGTACACCATATAAAGTGGCGATAATTAAAATACAGTAGGCTAACAAAGATAAAGAGATGTGCGTTACTAAACCCACCTCAATATTAATACTTTGCAATAAAATATGATGAGGAATAAATAAACTGGCAATGGTTAGTAAGGCACCAAAACCATAAACAACGGGCAACAATAAAGTTGCAGGGAATTTTAGCGAGACAGCCGTCACCGAGACCACAATCACCCAGCACGTCAAAAGAGCGACGTTTACGATACTTAAATCTTGACCGTCGGCTCTAAAAACAGAGTTAACTAATAGCAGCATGTGCGCCACTATAGCAACCGTGCTTAAAATAACGGTTACTTTTTGGCTAGGGCCTTGTTGATGAAACAGCCGTGAAAGCACGTGAGACGTTGCTAACACATAAAATAAACTGGCAATAATAGTTAAACTAATAATCAGCATTGTGCTTGGGCCACTTAATTTGAGACAAAATAATCCTTGTTGTTATACAGCCATTGTATTTTATAGCAAAGCAAATGCATAGACCTTAAAAAAAGAAACTCATCAAGGTGCACTTGAACACTATATTGTAAGACGCCATATACGGTATACTACTTTTAATTGAAACTTAATAAGTCAATCTAGGTTAATTGAAAAATCAAATTAATCATAAATATAAATGGATTGATATAAACGTCTTATCGGAACCGTTACATGTTTGAGAACCTCCAAGAACGATTAGGTAAAACCTTAAAAAATATCAGTGGCCGTGGCCGTCTGACGGAAGACAACATAAAAGACACACTTCGCGAAGTGCGTATGGCATTTTTAGAAGCCGATGTGGCATTGCCTGTTGTTCGCGACTTTGTAAAACAAGTTAAAGAACGCGCAGTTGGGGTTGAAGTTACAAAAAGCTTAAGCCCAGGCCAAGTATTTATAAAAATAGTGCGTGAAGAACTAGAAAAAGCAATGGGCGAGGCTAATGAAGAGCTAAGTCTAAATGCGCAACCGCCAGCCGTTGTAATGGTAGCGGGTCTACAAGGTGCGGGTAAAACCACCAGTGTAGCTAAGCTTGCTAAGTTTTTAAAAGAGCGAAAAAAGAAATCCGTACTTGTAGTAAGTGCCGATGTTTATCGCCCTGCGGCTATTAAACAGCTAGAAACGCTTGCAGCAGAAGTTGATGTTGATTTCTTCCCAAGTGATATTTCGCAAAAGCCAGTTGATATTGCAACCGCTGCAATTTCTCATGCTAAAAAGAAATTTATAGATGTAGTACTTGTTGATACTGCAGGTCGTCTACATGTTGATAGCAACATGATGGATGAAATTAAAGATCTTCACAAAGCAATCAATCCAATTGAAACCTTGTTCGTTGTTGATGCAATGACAGGTCAAGATGCGGCGAATACAGCTAAAGCATTCGACGAAGCATTACCACTTACCGGTGTTATATTAACAAAAACTGATGGTGATGCGCGTGGTGGTGCTGCTTTATCTATTCGTCACATCACTGGCAAGCCTATTAAGTTTATGGGTGTGGGTGAGCGCACTGACGCACTTGAACCTTTCCACCCAGACCGTATAGCGTCGCGTATTTTAGGCATGGGTGACGTACTTTCATTAATCGAAGAAGTCGAGATGAAAGTAGATAAAGAGCAAGCTGCTAGAGTTGCTGAAAAAGTATTTAAAGGCGCAGGTTTTACTCTTGATGATTTTGCTGACCAATTAAAGCAAATGAAAAGCATGGGTGGCATGATGTCAATGCTTGATAAGCTCCCTGGTATGTCTAACTTACCAGATGCTGTTAAAGGTCAAATGGGTGATAAAACATTTATTCAAATGGAAGCTATTATTAGCTCTATGACTAAAAAAGAGCGTGCACGCCCAGAAATCATTAAAGGTTCGCGTAAAAAACGCATAGCAGCTGGCTCTGGTACACAAGTACAAGAGATTAATAAGTTGCTTAAGCAGTTTACGCAAATGCAAAAAATGATGAAAAAAATGAAAGGTAAAGGCGGTATGACTAAAATGATGCGCGGTATGAAAGGCATGTTACCACCTGGAATGATGGGCGGCGGCGGTCCTAAATTTTAAAAAGTACCATTAAGTTACTTTTTAAAATAATAGCGAATCATATTTAAAGGAGCAAATAGCTCCTTTTTTGTTGAATAAATTATGCATGTAATACACCTTTAACTCTTATTTGTCGTTGAGATCACGGTTTAACCTACTAAACTGCCTTTTTGGTTCACTTCTTACTTGCGTTATTGCCAAAAACTCGTACAATTCCCCAGCTCCCCATTCTGGGGAGTAAATCTTATTAATGAAAACAGTCAATCTTTATAGAGGACGGTATGGTAACTATTCGTTTGCAACGTGGTGGCGCTAAAAAACGCCCTTTCTATCAAATTGTGGTTGCGGATAGCCGTTTCTCGCGTGACGGTCGCTTCATCGAGAAAGTAGGCTTTTTTAACCCAATTGCTTCAGGTCAAGAAGAAAAAATTCGTTTAGATTTACCACGTGTTGAACACTGGGTAGGTCAGGGCGCATCTCTTTCAGATCGCGTAGCTAAGTTAGTAAAAGACGCTCGTAAAGCGGCTTAATAGGCGTAAGTGTAACCATGAGTCAAGAGAACACCTCATCAATAATTGTCGTAGGAAAGCTCGGTGCCCCATATGGTATAAAGGGCTGGCTTAAGGTACATTCATTTACTGATGATCCCGTAGGGATCTTCGATTTCAGCCCGTGGTTGATAGGGCAGCAAGGTAAATGGCAGTCCTTAGAAGTGGTCGACTGGCGTCGCCACAACAAAGGCTTTATCGCTAAATTTGCGCAGGTAAACGACCGAGACGAAGCAATGGCTTATACCCATGCTGAAATTTCAATGGATGCAGCGCATTTACCAGAACTCCCGCAAGGTGAGTTCTATTGGCGAGATCTCATTGGCATGTCTGTTGTAACCGATAAAGGTTATAGCTTAGGCATTGTTGATGACCTGATGGAGACAGGATCAAATGACGTACTGGTTGTTAAAGCAAACAGTAAAGACGCATTTGGTCAAGCTGAGCGTTTGATTCCTTTTTTAACTGATTCAGTTATTAAAGAAGTTAAATACGATGCAAGAGAAATTACCGTAGACTGGGATCCTGGTTTTTAATGACGCAAACTAGTTCATTATGGGTAGGGGTGATAAGCCTTTTTCCAGACATGTTTGACGCTATTACAGACCAAGGTGTTACCGGTCGCGCAGTAAAAAATGGCTTAATTGATTTTAACTGCTGGAATCCGCGAGACTACGCTTTAGATAAGCATAGAACCGTAGATGACCGTCCTTACGGGGGCGGACCTGGTATGTTAATGATGGTTGAGCCATTAAAAAAAGCGATTGCCGAAGCTAAAAAAGCAGCTGGTGATGGTGCTAAAGTAATTTATATGTCCCCGCAAGGGCGCAAACTTGATCAGCAAGGTGCTAGCGAACTCGCTAACTCTAAAAAACTGATTTTGATTGCCGGTCGCTATGAAGGTATAGATGAGAGAATAATAGAATCATATGTTGACGAAGAATGGTCAATTGGTGATTTTATTTTGAGTGGTGGTGAACTACCTGCCATGACATTAATTGACGCAGTAGCGCGATTAGTGCCAGGTGTGTTAGGTCATAACCAGTCAGCAGAACAAGATTCGTTTTCGGATGGCTTGTTAGATTGTCCACACTATACACGACCAGAAACATTGGACGACAAACAGGTTCCTGCTGTATTACTCAGTGGTAACCACCAAGAGATAGCAAAATGGCGGCTTATGCAGTCATTAGGCAGAACTTGGTTACGACGTCCTGACTTGTTGCATAACCTAGCTCTGACTGAGGAGCAAGCGGTATTACTCGCGAAATTTCAGCAAGAGTACCAAAAAGCTTGTGGCTAGAAGACAGTTACACCTAGGAAAGTGAGAAACATAATGGCAAAAGTAAACCAAAATATTATTAAAGCGCTTGAAGATGAGCAGCTTAAAACAGACGTACCTGCATTTGGCCCTGGTGATACAGTGGTTGTACAGGTAAAAGTAAAAGAAGGTGCTAAAGAGCGTCTACAGGCCTTTGAAGGTGTTGTAATCGCTAAGCGTAATCGTGGTCTTCACTCAGCATTCACAGTTCGTAAAATCTCGAACGGTGAAGGCGTTGAGCGTGTATTCCAAACGCACAGCCCTCTTATTGATAGCGTAACAGTTAAGCGTCGCGGTGCAGTTCGCCGTGCTAAGCTTTACTATCTACGTGAGCGTTCTGGTAAATCTGCACGTATTAGAGAAAAACTTAACTAATACGCGCTGTTTATCAACGCAAAAAAACGGGTTGCATCCTTCGGGTTGCAACCCGTTTTGGTTTTAGAATATTATTTCTCAATTCTCAATTCTCAATTCTCAATTCTCAATTCTCAATTCTCAATTCCTCATTAGTAAAATTTCCGCTTTAGCCTTTTCTCAGTTAGCTGATCCTGTTAGTATTTATCGTATTGATTAGTTTACTTTTATGTAAATTTATATTTACGTTATTTGGTTTTTTAAGGTGGGACGAACGTGGCTGACATAAGTGATTTAGCACAGCTAAGAGAAGGTATAGATGAATGCGATGCACAACTTGTTGCCTTACTCGCTAAACGTAATGGTATTACGCAAAAAATTGGTGAGATAAAACAACAAACAGGCGCACCTTTACATGCACCTGCCCGTGAAGCAGAGCTATTAGCGGCAAGACGACAAGAAGCAATAAATCAAAATGTAAGCCCAGATCTCGTTGAAGATATACTTAGACGCATGATGCGAGAAGCCTATCAAAACCAACAAGCAAAACTTGCATGCGCAGCGCCAGAGCTTTCGCCAATTGTAATTGTGGGTGGTCAAGGCGCCATGGGCCAGTTATTTGTACAGCAGTTTATTCGCTCAGGTTACGAAGTTAAAATTTTAGATAAAGATCAGCAAAACGATGCGAAAAGTATTTTAAAAGGTGCCAAGCTGGTAATGATTAGCGTACCTATTAATGCATTGGACGTTGTCGTTGCTAAGTTACCTAAACTAGATGATGACTGTTTACTTGTAGATATTACATCGGTAAAGCAATCGCCTATTAAAGCACTAAAAGCTGCGCATAGTGGCCCTGTGGTTGGTTTACATCCTATGTTTGGGCCTGATATATCACACTGGGTAAAACAAACAGTCGTTGTATGTGAAGGACGAGAGCACCAAGCGGCAAAAGGCTTGCTACAACAGTTACAAGTATGGGGTTGTCAGCTTGTTGAGCTTGATGCTAAAAAGCATGATGAAGCAATGCAAATTATTCAGGTAATGCGCCATTTAACGACATTTGTGTACGGACAATTTCTAGCAAAACAAAGTCATACACTAGAAGAATTACGTAGCTGCTCGTCACCTATATATCAATTAGAACTGATGATGGTAGGGCGTTTATTTGCACAGTCGCCTGAGCTGTACTCAGATATTATGCTAGCACAATTCGATGATGTAGAAACCTTACTTGCACAGTACCAAGATACCTTTGCAAGTACATTAGCAAAATTAAAAGCGGGAGATAAAGCCGCGCTTATTGATTCTTTTGCTGAGGCGAAAGTTTACTTTTCTGACTCGACAGAACACTTTTTAACGCAAAGCCGAAGCTTATTAAATAAAGCGAATGATTCAAAAGTTTTAGATTAATATTTGTTATACCGTTTGCTTAAGTGGGGATTTAATTCGTTAAATTGCTAAAATATTTATGCAGACTGGTACTAGTTAACGAAAAAGGGCCGATATCGGCCCTTTTTGATTTGTAAAATTGCTTATTAAGTATTAACGCTTACTGCCTGTAGTGACTCGCTTTGGTAGCATCCTAAAATACGTACATATTGGGTGTGCTCTTTAAGTTCTTCTAGCGCTTCTTTTACTTGGCTTTCAGCTAAGTTTGCTTCTAGGTCAACATAAAAAACTTCTTCCCACGGATTGCCCGGAGTAGGGCGAGATTCAAGTTTTACTAAATTAATCTTATGCTGCTTAAAAATCATTAACGCATCGGCTAGTGAGCCCGCTTGCTGTTTTGTCGACATGATCAAACTAGTTTTAGTTGGAATTTGGTTAGACACTTGTAGAGGCTTACGTGCAACAACAATAAAGCGACTATGGTTTTCGCTTTGATTAGCTAGGTTTAATTTAATAACCTCAAGCCCGACATTTTTCCCCGCTTGTGCAGAGCCAATTGCAGCACTGTATGGTGTGTTCAGAGCTGATTGTAGCGCGCTTGATGTTGAGTCACATGTTTCGTGTTGTAAATCACCTAAGCCCTGTAAAAAACGGCTGCACTGCGCAAATGGTTGTGGGTGTGCAAATATTTTTGTTAGTTGACTAAGTTCAGTATCAGGGTTGGCGAGTAAGCAATGCTCTACACTGTGAGTTACTTCTCCAACAATAGATACTTGCGCGTGCTGTAATAAGTCAAACACCTCGTTAATACTGCCAGAGCTTGTGTTTTCAATGGGTAATAAACCAAAATCAGCTTGTCCGTTTTCTACTTTACCTGTTATTTCGTCAAACGATGTACAGCCAATTTCAACTAATTTACCCGGGCGGCGGCTAAAATATTTATGGCATGCTAGTTGGCTATAAGAACCCTGACCACCTAAGTAAGTTACACGGTGTGTTTCACTAAGGGCATCTGGATTCAGGTTTTTTTGTAGCATTGCTTGTTGATGTAAAACAGAGTCTTCCAAAATAGTTTGAAAAACATTATTCACGTAGTAAGCATCTAAACCTAGTGATTTACCATAACCAATCAGTTTCTCTAAAAGTGCGAGTTCACGTGCTTCATCGCGAATTGGTTTGTTGTTAGCAATTTTGTACTCAACCACACCGTGGCTAATACGACGACGTTTAGCTAATAACACGAGTAAATCGGAGTCTATTTCATTTATATCGTGTCTTAGGGTATTTAAAACATCACTTGTCATTTTGGTATCCTCATTCCAAAAGTAAGCTGTTATTACACAGCAAAAACAAAAAAGCCTCCCGGTTGGGAGGCTTTACTATTCGATTGATTTTATCTCACAAACAGGGAAGCCTCTTCTATATAAAGAAGCTAAAAAACGAAAAAAAAGTGCGAGAGATAAATATGTTCATGCAGTTAATGTATGGAGAGTTGCTAACAATGTCAATAAAGATCTAAATAAGCTTGGAGTACTATTTATTTCACTATATTAGTTTTTATAGAAAGTTTACAAATAATTTATAAATATGAATCCGGATCTGGTATATTTCGTTAACTGGTTCAAATAATAACAATTATTAATAATTAAGGTTGACCCGTGGTTTACAGACGCCCTCCATCGCGTTTTGGATTGAATTCTTTAAGTGTAAAACTATCGCTACTCATATCTGCTATTTGCTTAATAGCTGGGGTATGTGCGGCTGCCTTAATGCTTAAATCTGAAGAGAAACAACTCGTTTTTGAAGAACACGAAGTTTTAAAAAGCTCGACAGACTTATTAGTAAAGCAATTTAATGAGCGCATTAAAACAAAAGTAAATATTGCTCAGCAAGCTAATAACGTAGTAACACAACAACTTTTTCAACCCAATTCACCAATTAATTTAAGCAATAAATCACAGTTACAATTTAATAGTGACGGTACGATTCGAAGTGCCTCGGCTGATGGTTTATCAGCAGCATTTTTACCACAGCAAAATTACTCTCCTTTTTATAAACGCCTATTTAATGATTCTGAGATGCTGTGGCGTATAATTTCTCCTACACTGGTACACGACTTTTTTAACTTTTATCTAATAACAGATGATGATTTTATTCGTGTTTCTCCTCCAAATTGGGCATTAAACGCACCTGCCGACTTTAGAGCAACGAATGGCTCAACTTATAAATCGATTAAAAGTACGCTTGAAACAGTAAGAGAGCCTGCATGGTCAAAAGTCTATTACGATACAGTATGGCGCAAATGGGTTATTAGCTTACTAGTGCCTGTTTATGTCGATAATGAGTTTTTAGGTGTGACGGGGAGCGATATTTCCCTCAACAAACTTATTTCGTTTTTACCTGTTGGTGATAAAGAAAAACACCTACTTGTGTTTGATAGTAAAGGGCAATTGTTAGCACACCCAGATTTAAATCCGACCTTACTAGCTGACTATGGTAGCGATAATAAAGCACTTGCTACTAACGAATTTGTAAACCCAGCGCTGCAGTCGATTATTGACGATGTAATTGCGGTGAAGTTACCTGAATACGCAAATTCGTTTGAAAAAAATGACGAAGCTCATATTATCAATATTCGTAAGATTGATGACTTAGATTGGTACATAGGGGTATATAAAAAGCGTTCATCGACGTTATCTGCATTACAAGATTTAAAACTGAAGTTTTTTGGTCTCTTTATTTTATACGCAATATTAGTTGCCTTATTGCTGCATCAAGCGCTTTATCAACTAGTCCTTCGCCGTTTACATACTTTGGTTTATGCAGTTACAAGTTTTGGCAAAGGTCAATTAACTACAGAATTCCCACCAGAAAACAAAGATGAAATTGGCACGCTTAATGGCTCATTTAGAGACATGACGGTAGAAATTCGCAAACTTATCGATGGCTTAAACCAGAGAATTACAGAAAAAGAAATTGCTGAAAAAGCAGCTAACCGTTTATCTAAAGCGGTAGCATTCTCGGGCACTGGGGTTGTGATCACCGATGAGAAATTTGTAATTGAATACGTAAATCCAAAAATGCTCGAAATGACAGGCTACCCAGAAAGTCATTTTAATAGAGCACCATTACTTAATATTATTGCCTCAGAAATGTCTATTTTAGTTGAAGATATAGACATAGATCTACGCAGCCGTAATTACTGGCGCGGTGATACATTAATTCAAGGCTTGAATAAAGAGCCAATTTGGGTATCTTTAAGTGTTTCGCCAATTCGTGAAGAGGGCGGTGAAATAACCAGCTATGTAGCATCTGCACAAGACATTTCGTTTGTAAAAGAAAGCCAGCGTAAAATGGAGCAGCTTGCTTACTTTGACACCCTTACGGGCCTTGCCAACAGAACGTTTTTTAGAATGCAATTGCGTAAATCAATGGCATTAGCAGAACGTGGGCACTATGCATTTGCATTGTTTTACTTTGATTTAGACGAATTTAAACGTATTAACGATACATTAGGTCACGATGCTGGCGATCAATTATTAATTGAAGTGGCAAACAGACTTAAAAAACGTTTACGAGCCGAGGACACCATAGCGCGCTTAGGTGGTGATGAATTTGCAGTATTACTCAGTGGTATAGAAAGCCAAGCTCACGCGACTGATGTTGCCAATACAATTCAAAAAACACTGAATGTGCCTATAAAACTAGGTAGTAATGAAGTTATTGTGAGCGCGAGTATTGGTATTACAATGGCTCCGTACGATAGCCTAGAAGAGGATCAGTTATTAAAACATGCTGATTTAGCAATGTATGAGGCAAAAGCAAAAGGGCGTAATACATTCCATTTTTATAGCCAAGAATTGAACGCAGCTGCTAATGAGCGTTTATTTATTGAAAATGAGCTACGTATAGGACTAAAAGAAAAACAGTTTGTAGTTTACTACCAACCTCAAGTTGATAGTCGTACTCATCAGGTCATTGGCTATGAAGCGTTATTAAGATGGTTCCACCCAACTGAAGGCGCAATCCCTCCAGATAAATTTATTCCTATTGCAGAAGCGACAGGCCTTATAGTTGAATTAGGCGAATGGGTGCTTCAAGAGTCTTGTGATTTTGCCGTAAGATTAACAAAGCAAGGCTTAGAAAATAATATATCGATAAACTTATCGGCTCGCCAGTTCAAAGACTCAAGCTTAGTCTCAACACTGAGTAAAATGATAATTAGAACGGGTGTTTCGGCTAAGCGCCTTCACTTAGAGCTGACTGAAAGTATGCTAATGGGAAATGTAGAAGCTGCAATTACACAACTCCACGAGCTTAAAGCCTTAGGTATATCTATCTCTATTGATGATTTTGGTACTGGCTATTCGTCACTCAGTTACTTAAAACGATTCCCGGTTGATATATTGAAAATTGACCGTTCATTTGTAAAAGATATCCCTGAGGATACAAATGATATGGAAATCACTGCCGCTATTATTGCCATGGCGCAAAAGTTAAAGCTAGACGTGGTCGCAGAAGGGGTTGAGACAATAGAGCAGATGCAGTTTTTACAAAATAATAATTGCTTCATTGTACAAGGCTATTATTTTAGTAAACCAATTGCTGAGCACGAACTGCCAAAATTGTATGAAAGGTTAAATGAACTCTCGAATAGCGAAGTAAGTAGTTAATAAAATTGCGGGTTAACCACCCGCAATTTTAACTTTAAATTTTAACGCTTCTAAAATGGCTTTTAGTTTATCGCGGTCATCACCTTGTACTTCAATAATGCCTTCTTTTACTGCGCCGCCTTGGCCCATTTTGCTTTTTATAGTTTTAGCTAACTTTTTTAAATCATGATCTTTTGGATCAATGCCTACAACTAACATTACGCCTTTGCCTTTACGTCCTTTTGTTTGACGCTCAATGCGAATAAAACCATCTTTAAAAAGCTTAGCTTCTAACTCTTTTTCTGGTTTTGGCTGGTCAATGCGACCCGTACTTGTTGAATATACTAAGTGACTATCACTCATACCTTACCTTTATGGATAAAAATTAATTAAATATTGGCGTAAATGATAGCAAATTTGAAGTTGTGTGTTTTTCTTTTTGCTAAATACTTTTAACAGGTTATATTTAGTTCAAAGGAAATATTATTGGAGTTTAATATGAGTTTAACTAAGAATGAATCAGTCGATGGCACTACATTAACAATACAAATCAAAGGTAAATTTGACTTTAATTTAGTGCAATCTTTTCGCCAGGCTTATGCTCAAATGAGCGAAAAAACAGTAAAGGTTATTATCGATTTAAGAGAGACTGACTACATGGATAGCTCAGCACTTGGCATGTTACTTAACATGAAAAAAACCATTGATAGCCAAGTGAAAAATATTGAAATAAGCAATTGCCAACCTCAGCTTAGAAAAATTCTACAAATTTCACGTTTTGATAAAAAGTTTGATATTAGCTAATGATACATGTGTTAATTGTGGATGATCAGGCGCTCAATCGCATTTTACTAAGTAAAATGCTTGAGCAAGAGGGTTATAAAATATCAGTGGCTTATAACGGGCTAGATGCACTTAATGTACTTAAAAGAGAGCAAATAGACGTTGTTTTACTTGATGTTTTAATGCCTGTAATGGACGGTTTTGAAGCTGCTGAAAAAATAAAGCAGCAATATAGTGAAGTTTACTTACCAATTATTTTTATAACCTCCTTAGACGATCAAGCAAGTTTTGAGCACTGCCTCGAGGTAGGCGGTGATGACTTTATTCATAAACCATTTGAAAAAGTTATTCTGCATGCAAAAATTAAAGCACATATTCGCACCAGAGAGCTAAGTAAAAAAGCAAACCAGCAAAAAAAATTACTTGAATATCATCACAATCAAATTGAACGTGAACACGAAATAATTGAGCATATTTTTAATAACTCATTAGAAAACCAAGGTAAGTTTAAAGAGTATTTAGATTTTAATTTATCACCTGCCTCTATGTTTAACGGCGATATGTTTTTAGTAGCGCAAAGTCCAATCGGTAATTTGTATTGCATGTTGGGCGATTTTACGGGGCACGGCCTAGCTGCAGCTATTGGTGCATTACCAACTTCTCGTGTGTTTTATACTATGGTACAAAAAGGCATGGCGGTTAACGATATTGCCAGCGAGCTAAATACACTACTGTACAACCTCCTACCTGGGCATATGTTTTGTGCTGCAACCATTATAGAGCTTAGTGCATCAGGTAAAAGTGTTTCTGCATGGATGGGCGGCCTTCCAGATGCGTACCTAATAGATAAAGGCGGTAATGTAAAACAAACATTAGAATCGCAGCATATGGCGCTGGGGATTTTAGATGAACAAGAATTTGAATATGAAGTTATCCATTTTGAAACAAATAGTAATACGCGCCTAGTATTAGCAACCGACGGTATTATAGAAACAGCAAACAAAGAAGATATATTTTTTGGGGAAGAGCGTTTTTTACAAACCTTAAAAAGTAAATCGATGATTAGTAGTGAAGACATAGTTGCTAATGTTACTAAGTTTGCAGATGGTACTAAGCAGCAAGACGATTTAAGCATTGTTTTACTAAACTGCCTGCCTTTAATTCCTGAGGAACAAGAGCGAGAAGCATTTTCTACTTTAGCTTTTAATTTGTCTTTGAGCTTAAACTCAGAGCAAATAAAAAAAACAGACCCCGTTTACGACGTCGTTAATATTTTAAGCAGTGTTGAGGGGCTAAATACTCATCGTTCTAATATATTTTTACTGTTGTCTGAGGCTTATAACAATGCGCTTGATCATGGTGTATTAGGCCTTAACTCAGAAATTAAAAAACAAGAAGACGGCTTTTTTCGATATTACGAGTTGAGAGAGGCAGCCCTTGCTAAACTTACAGATGCCATGATTATTATTGATATGCGCTATTGCCCCGACACGCTCAGTTTATATTTTATTATTTGTGATTCAGGCCGAGGGTTTAGTAGTAAGCACGATGAGTTGGCAAAGGCTAATAACGAATTTGGCAGAGGGGTGTCTTTATTAGAAGAAATAGCCGAAAAAGTCACTTATAACGCCAGTGGTAACCAAGTTGAAATGTGCTACAAGTTGAGCTAGCTCTGTAAAAATATCCATGCTATTATTCTCGAAACTTTAGATGTATGGATGGCCAAATGATTTCTTCTTACTTAAAACAAGCACAACTTAGTGCTAATCCAGCTTTGATTTCAACAGAGCTTGAAAAGCTTGATCTACATTTAGCAAACACTGCTTTGCCTGATGTGTGTTGGGAGTATCAAATACCAGAGCTTGGCGAGGGCGGTGCATGTAGTTTATTTGGTTACTTACAAGATGAGCCATTCAAATTAACTGACTATATTAAAAATGATGAGCAAACACAGTTTAAGCTGGCTACTTTACAAAGTATTGTAAGCTACATTGAGCAGCAAACGGGCGTTGATTGGTATGGTATTTATCAATCAACTAATACCCCTGAAGGTAATCAACTATTAAAATTGGCTTATCATGGTGCGCCTAGTCGTCCGTTGTTTCCTTTAACGCAAGCATTTGCGGCTGGCAGTAACAACGTACAGGTTGCGCTATCCCACGAGGGCCGCATTATTAATAACGTTGAAGAGTATCTATCACAAGGTGGTGAATACTACACATGTGATCCTAAAGTTAAATCAGAAACCTGCCTACCTTTATTTAATACACAAAATGAATGCGTTGGTATTGTAGATGCAGAAGCCTTTAAAAATGATTTTTTTGATGAAAAGACGCTTGCCGTTTTAATTGCATGTTGTATTAAAATTCCTCACTTTCTAGTGTAAATAACGCTAGTCAATATGATGTGCTTTTATGTTAAGCTTAGCTTAACAGCTAACCCCTAAATAACGATAAGAGATAGCCAATGTTCTCAGTATTAAAACCATTACCAACAGATCCTATTCTTGGCCTTATGGCGGCCTATAAACAAGATACAAACCCTAATAAAATTGATTTAGGTGTAGGTGTCTACAAAGATGAGCAAGGCAATACACCGGTTCTTAAAGCGGTTAAAAAGGCTGAAGCGTTTCGTCTTGAAAACGAAATGAGCAAATCTTACATTGGTTTAGCGGGTAATTTAGATTACTGCCAAAAAATGGAGCAGTTACTATTAGGTGAGCATCAAGTATTACTAGCTAACCGCGTACGTACCGCGCAAGCTCCTGGTGGTACGGGTGCACTTCGTGTTGCAGCTGAATTTATTAAGCGTTGTAATACAGACGCGACTGTTTGGGTAACTAACCCAACATGGGCTAACCATATTAGCTTGTTTGAAGCTGCAGGCTTAACAGTAAAAGAATACCCATATTACGATTACGAAAATAAAGATTTATTGTTTGATGAAATGATCAACACACTTAAACAAGTGCCTAAAGGTGATGTGGTTTTACTGCATGCATGTTGTCATAACCCAAGCGGTATGGATTTAAACGAAACACAGTGGAACACGGTTGCCGAACTGGCAAAAGAAGTTGGCTTTACACCACTTGTTGATATTGCATACCAAGGCTTTGGTGCTTCACTTGAAGAAGATGCACGTGGCTTACGTATTTTAGCCGATGCAGTAGAAGAGCTAATTATTTGTTCTTCATGTTCTAAAAACTTTGGCTTATACCGCGAGCGTATTGGTGCATGTTCACTAATTGCAAAAGACAGCGCAACAGCAGATATTTCAAACTCTGTAATGCTAAGCGTTGTACGTAGTATTTACTCAATGCCGCCAGCGCATGGTGCTGACATTGTTAATACTATTTTAAGCAGTACAGAGCTTACACAATTGTGGCACTCTGAGCTTGATGAAATGCGTAGTCGTATAAATGGCTTACGTAGCTTAATTAAAGAAAGCTTAGCAACTAAAGATATTGCTCAAGACTTCTCATTTATTGAACGCCAAAACGGTATGTTTTCTTTCTTAGGTATTAATAAAGAGCAAATTGCTCGCCTACAAAAAGAATACGGCATTTACATAGTTGGCTCTAGCCGCGTAAATGTTGCAGGTGTTAGTCATTCAAATATTGAATACTTTTCAAATGCTGTAGCTGACGTTTGTAAATAAACGCAGTTAATATAAAAAACCGCACATCATTACTAATGATGTGCGGTTTTTTATTATCTAAATTTAAACAATTAGCAGCAACCTTTAACCGATAGCAGGAATAAGCCCCGCCATTTGCATAAACTGCGCAGCAATAATAGTTATGCCACATATAGCTGCTATACCAAGCCCAACATTCCCACTTTTAACTTGGTAGCCTGTTTTATTTGATGTTGTACGCTGTTTATAAACCATTGCTACAGGCAAAAATATTGCCAGTACAACAAGTGCTATTGCTGCGTACCCTAAGGCCATAATAAAGCCTTGAGGATAAAACAATGCAAAGCCAAGTGGCGGAATAAACGTAATTAAAGCCGTTTTAATTCGGTCTGTTTTATTGTCACCCTTTTTAAATGCATCAGCAAAAAAATCAAATAACCCTAAACTCACCCCTAAAAATGATGTCGCAAGTGCTAAATCAGCAAATAACTTAACGGCCGTTGCCACACTTGGGTTATGCGCAATACTTGCCACGCTAGATACAAACCCATTAAGACCTTGGCTGTTGAGTAAATCAGCTTGGCTCATAATACCTTGGCTAAGTAGTTGCCAAAAAATATAAATGACTAAAGGTAGGGCGGCTCCAGCAATCATTACTTTGCGCAGTACTTTTATTTCAACACCAACATATTTAACAATAGAGGGGATAGATCCATGAAAGCCAAACGAAGTAAATATAACCGGTATAGCTGAAAGGATTAACCCTTGCTCCACAGGCATCTCTAATAAATGCTTACCTTGCACATAAGGGGTAAGCATATAAAACAAACTAGCTAATACAATAATTTTTATTGTAAATAACACTCTATTTAGTTTATCTACCTTGCTAGTGCCTAGCGTTACTACACTTGCAATAATAACAGCAAGAATCACAGAGCCAAACTGTGGGGCTATATCTACATCAAAGCCTATATTTATACGCGCTTGAAGTTGTGCACCACCACCTGCAATATAAGCAGCGCATAAAGCGTAAAATAAAAAAACCATCGAAAAATTCGCAATATATTGTCCGCGCTTTCCAAGCCATAATTTAGCCAATGTATTTAACGTTGCATCGCGTGGTGCATATTGGTGTAGCTCTAACATGAGTAGTGCGGTGTAGGTCATTAGTAACCAGCTAGCAATTATTAATGCAAGTGCAGTACTAAACCCAAGCCCGGCAGATGCAATTGGCAATGCCAACATACCCGCACCAATAGTGGTGCCTGCAACAATTAACATGCTTCCAGTTGTTTTATTTTTAAGCACTTAATTACCTTAATTATTATTAATATTGATGCACCATATAACTAGTTGCTCAAATCTCAAATAGTTTTGTAATAAAAGAGCAGTATTAAAATGTAACTTACAATTTACAACTGTATTTATTAAGGACTTTAGTGTTTAAAAAGTACTAAAACACGGTAGTGAGCGTATAATTTATTCTTTGTTTTATTGATTCATATAAAGCGTAGGGATGGCACGTGCCAGTTAAAGTATCGTATTTTTTAATGGTTCTTATATGGTCCACTACACCACTGGGTATAGTGTGGAGTAGTGAAACTGTATCGCCAACACTTGCTGTGTTAATGCGGATGCTGGTGGGACTATTGTTAGGTGGCTTAATTGTTGCTATTACAAATATTAGAGTGCCTTGGAGCAAAAATGCATGCTTACTTTATTTTTATTCGAGTATAGGTATTTTTGGCGGTATGTTGTTGAGCTATATGGCAGCTAAAACAGTCCCTTCTGGTATTATTTCGCTTATGTTTGGCCTTGCACCTATTTTGTCGGGGTTGCTTGCTCAGCAATTATTAAATGAACCTAAATTTAGCCCGATTAAATTAGTTGCGTTAGCGTGCGCTTTAATTGGCTTATATTTTGTTAGTTATAACCAAGTACAAAACTCGCAAACTCAAGGGCTCGGGTTGCTTTATGTGTTTATGGCTGTCTGCTTTTTTAGTTTAAGTGGTGTGATGATCAAGCGCGTACAGATTGCGATTCATCCTATGGCGACAACATTTGGTGCCTTAGTTTTTGTAACCCCACTCTTTTTTATTGCTTGGTGGTTATTAGATGGTGAGTTGCATATACAAAACTGGAGTGCAAAATCATTGTGGGCTATTGGTTATCTAGGAATATTTGGATCTTTAGTAGGGGCTTTGGCGTATTTTCATGTGCTGCAAAACCTAAATGCAAGCACGGTATCACTTACTACACTTATAACTCCTAGCTTTGCGTTAGGCTTGGGAGCTTGGCTAAATAATGAGTCATTAAGCCAAGAGCTAATAATTGGTGCGGTTATTATTTTAATTAGTCTAGGTTTTTTCCAATTTGGTGATAAGTTTTTAAAGCAAAAGAAAGCAAGCGAAAATTAGCTTTACTACATTTTTTCTATTTGAATAATTAAACGACGGTTTTTGTCTCGGCTTAAAATGTTATCGTTATTATCAACAAAGCGTTTTTCGCCTAAACCGGTGGTTTGTACTTTTGTTTCATCAACACCCAAGCTCACCATATAATCTTTTATAGTTTTGGCGCGCTTGCGCGATAAATCTAAGTTATTCCAGCGTCCGCCATAACTATCGGTGTATGAGTCAATACTAATGGACTCTATGCTTGCATCATTTTTTAAATACTCAGCAATCTTATCAAGACGTTGTTGCGACGATTTAGTTAATTTACTGCTGTTAGATTGATAGTTCATTACAGTAAACGAAATATCTTCAAAGCTGTAAGGGAGTAGCTCATCACGGCATTGTAAAAAAGCCCAGTAAGCTTGTTTAAAGTTTACGCTCGATATACCAACGGCAATTTTATCGGCACTGTTTTGCCAGTCTTGATAATAAAAAGTAGGGTAGTAGCCTTTTTCAAGCTCGGTAAGCATTTCCCATGCGGTTTTATTGCCTAGCTCGCCATCAAACTTTTTAAGTAATTTCATATTTGCAATATCGCGAGCGGGCAATCCTGCACGCCATGTAGGTGGCACTGCTTTTAAACCTGCAATTGCGTAGTTATCTGGGCGTACAACCATATCTAAATTAAATGTTAAGTTTTTACTTTTACTTGCAGAAGCTTTAAATATAGCTTCACCGTAATAAGGAACCTCATGATTTAATTGGCATTGTAAGCGCGTTGTTTTAACTACTTCCCAGTTGGAGTTGTCTTGGGTTGCTGTGTATTGGCGCATAGCAGCTTGCGAGTGAGTACTGCAAAACACCGCACTTATACTAAGGCTAATAAATAACAACTTATACTTCATGGTGCTCTCCAGCTATCCGGGAATGCCAATAATTTGGCAAATTAACGACTGCAATGATTAGTTTGCTCTCTACGTAACTAACTTATAAGTTAAAGCAAGTTATGTGCCTACAATTTTAAAGCAATAAATACTTAAATCCCCTAGCCTAGGGGGCATCAATTTTGACATAATAGTCAGCTTACACGTATAAACAAAGAAGACTATGGCAAATACTGAGCAAACACCTTTCGCAAAACGCTTTCGTGGATTTTTTCCTGTTGTTATTGATGTTGAAACTGCAGGTTTTAACAAAGAAACAGATGCCTTGTTAGAAATAGCAGCCTCTGTTTTAAAAATGGATGACGAAGGACTGCTCAGCATAGATCATACTGTTCATTTTCATGTTCAGCCATTCGAAGGCGCTAATATAGAACAAGCAGCCATCGACTTTAACGGTATAGACCCGTTTTCACCATTACGTGGCGCAGTACCTGAAGATGAAGTAATTAAAGAAATATGTAAAGTAGTACGCAAAGCGCAAAAGGCTGCTGGGTGCCAACGCTCAGTTATTGTGGCGCATAATGCCGCATTCGATCATGGCTTTTTAAATGCAGCAATAGAGCGTAATAACATTAAGCGTACGCCATTTCACCCGTTCGTAAGCTTTGATACAACATCTTTAGCGGGTTTAGCGTTAGGGCAAACTGTATTAGCAAAAGCATGTAGAGCGGCTGGTATAGAGTTTGATAACAGCCAAGCGCACTCAGCGCTTTACGACACAGAACGTACAGCCGAGCTTTATTGTTTAATAGTAAACCGCTGGCAGCAATTAGGTGGTTGGCCATTAGCGCCAGTAGATGACGCTGATGCTGAAGTTGAAACTGAAAATGACGAAGAAACTAAAACGTCTGAGTAATTTTACCCTCAGTTAGCTTAACTAGGTGGGGCGGGTAAATACGCGAAAATTGTTTAGAATCTTTCGCTATTTTAAGCTCCACACCAGGGTGCATTAATTCATTTACTTTTAAACGGCTACTGGCAAGTAATTGCACTATTCTTTGCTTAATAAGTAGTTTTTGACGATGAATATGCGCAGAGCGTATTTTTATATGCTTTTCATTTTCAGTTATCTTATTCATGAATTGCTGGCGCTGAGCAGCCCCCGCAATTTTACTCGCTTTTTCGCGAGCTTGTTGTAAAGCGGTTACTTTAGTCGCAAGTACTTTTTCAAAATCGGTGATTTGTATTTGCTTTTGGCGAAGCTCAAACCAGAGTTGCGCTAAAAACACGCGCGTTTTAGTACCGGCTGGCGNCCGCCAATAATTTTACCTCGCGGGTCATTTGCTTTACCTACACGTATTAATCGCCTAGCACTTAAATCACAATGCAGAGCTTGGCGTTCAATAAATAAATCTTGTTCGGATTTAATGTTGCAGTACTGGGCATAACCAATCGAAATAGTTCGTTGAGCGGTTATACAGCACGTAAATGCTTCCTCGCCTTCACGTTTTCGGCCAATTGCGCCAAGCATAATGGTTACCGCACTTTTACTTTCAACAGTTCCTGATTCTACAAAACCAAGTACCGTAATATCACCGTTAGCTTTTACACGCATACCGTCTTTAATATCACCAGTAATAATTACGCTACCATCAAAATCAACATGGCCTGTACTTACATCTACGTTATCAAAGCATAAAACATCATCTACACGCATACCACGGGGTAGGGCAACGGGCACACCTTTGCAGTCGGCAATAAGCATATTAGGATTATTAGGATCTACTTTTGTACCTTCGAAAGGCTGGAGTTGGTGATCTTTACCTGGTTTTGCACTAATTGAATCGCCAAATACCGTATAGCCTTCTTCTCCAGGGGTAGCTGCAATACGCTGCATTAAGGGAGTGCCAGGTTTTACGGTGATAATAGCGCCAAGGTTTTTCATATCAACCTTACCGCCTTCTTTAGCTTGTGGGCTGAGTACTCGGTCTTGAGCTGTTGAGCATAAACGCACAAATTTGGCATCGCTGCCTTCTTTTGGATTGCGCCCATGTGCAATTATGGCACTGTAAGAGCTTCCTGCTGGTTGCTCAAACTGCTGGCCTAAAAAGGTATCAAGCGCACGAGGGCTTATTCCTTTTTTAACACCTGCATCAGCAAGTGCTTTTTGCGCGCCTTCCATAGACAAAAGTGCGCCACCTTTAGCGGTAGTTAATGTTGCTTCTGCGACCATGTTTTTTTCATCAATATTAATGATAAGCGACGCATCTACAGCTCTAGCAACGACAAGCGATACTTCCTGATAATTTTTAGTTGGCGCAAAAAGCTTTCCAATATTGGCAATGACAGCTTCGTACTCACTAAACTCAGATTGCTCTAGCATTTGCGTTAACTGAGTACTTGTAACAGGAAAACCACTATCAATAGGGTGACTTTCTAAAGAGACAAACCCTGTACTTTTATCAAATGAAAAAACCGACATTTATTAATTCCCTACTCTATGCCTGTTATTATTTTTATTTTTTACAACTAAAGGTTTAGAAATAGCAAAAACCTTAACTCCTCATTTGAACACAGGTTAAACACATTGTTAAGTAAATGTTTATATAGGCTTGCATAAACTAAATTTTGGTTACTTAATACGCGATTGGCACATACAATTAAAATAAAGCGTTACTAGGCCTTGAGTATCAGTACTTTACTCAGTTATACTGTTTGCACGCTCTGAATTGAGTTACTAATTCAGGGGCTGATTAGGATTCGACGGAATTCAAGAAGCCCAAGGTGCATGTCGAGGTGCGGTTTGCCTCGTTAAACAGCCGCAACCTAAAGTAATCGCAAACGACGATAACTACTCTCTAGCAGCTTAGGCTGGCTAGCGCTCCTTCCATGTATTCTTGTGGACTGGATTTTGGAGTGTCACCCTAACACCTGATCGCGACGGAAACCCTGGCCGGGGTTGAAGCGTTAAAACTAAGCGGCCTCGCCTTTATTTACCGTGTTTGTCCGGGACTTAAAGGTTAATTAAATGACAATACTAAACATGTAGTACCGACGGTCGAGGCTTTTCGGACGGGGGTTCAAATCCCCCCAGCTCCACCAATAAAGGTTTTTGAACTCGTTATTCGAAAACCATAAAAAACCCGCAAATTTGTTAATCCAAATTTGCGGGTTTTTTTATGCTTATAATTTAATTATTAATGATCGTTTAACGTTTGTGGCAACTAAGCTTTAGCTGTTATTTCAGCGTTTTACAGTGCAGTAAATAAAACAGATATTAACTTGCCAAAAGGGCAGTGTAGCCATGTTCTACGGCATACTTTTGCGAGTAATTTTATGATGAAAGGAGGTAATATTTTGGTACTACAGCAGATACTTGGTCATGCAAAGATTGAGCAAACCATGGTTTACGCGCACTTTGCACCAAGTCATTTAGAAGATGCTATAAAGTTAGGTCCGAGAATTTGTTTCTGAAGAGATTCACTTATGAATAGCCCTCTATTCTATCTACTACATTGAGTATCCAATTTAGTGACTTGTTAGTATTTTATTTTCCACAAGCTGGACAAGCACCTGGAGCTGGAGCAAAGTTTATAGTTGTACTACTTGATTCAAGACCAAATGATCTTATAACACGACTTTCATTTATTGGACCAGCATCATTAAGAGCTTTTGCTATTTCTATCACCTGAGCTTTTTCATTAGCAGAAAGTGACTGAAAAGCTTTTACAAATTTTATTACATTTTGGTTCATGGTTTACTCCTTTGTTAAAAATTACCGCAACCATCACATTTAGTTGGTTTTGATGATATAGGCGTTTCCTTGCATATATGGCAAGGTTTTTTGTAATACTTTAGCGATATGTGATTAGCATAACGCTTTTCTTTCTCAGTAATATGTTTAGTAATATCTGTTGATTCCCGCCTCTCGTTTTGTTTAATTAATTCAGAAAATTTTATGTCTAGATCGCTGGGTTGCATATCGGCTAGAGCTTTAAACTGATTGTATAAATTCGTGTTGTCTCTAACTGACTCAATAGAATAATCATACTTTTCATCCCATCTAGACACTATTGACCATGCAGACACAACCAACTGTATAATACCGACTACACCTGCTATAGTTAGTAAATACGGTAGTGCTGTTGTCGAAGTGCCGAAAGATAATACTATTGAGCCAACAGATAAAGGGGTTATAATCCCAAGGAAAGTAATTAAAGTTCTTCGAAATTGAAGAGATCTAGCTCGTTTATCAAAAATACTACTAGTTCCATAAGCATGAAACTCTTTTTCTCTGCAACTATCGATTATCGCTTGTTTATCCATTTTACATAGCTCCCTATTGTTAACCGCTAACACTGTCCACATTGTGCCCAAATACACTAGACGATACAAGACACTAAGAGACTGAACAAGGGCTTAAAATACTGATATTTATGCAACTTATTGTTTTTGTTGAGTAATGATAACAATCGAGGCTTTTCGGACGGGGGTTCAAATCCCCCCAGCTCCACCAATAAAGGTTTTTGAACTCGTTATTCGAAAACCATAAGAAACCCGCAAATTTATTAATCCAAATTTGCGGGTTTTTTTATGCTTATAATTAATAATTGTTGCAACTAAGCTTTAGCTGTTATTTCAGCATTTTACAGGGCGGTAAATAAAACAGATATTAATTTGCCGAAAGATGAGTGATGATAAAGTATTTATTAAATACGAAAAAGAAATTGATGATTGCTATGATGAGCATGACCATTATTTAAAATATAGAAGTGGAATTGACGAGAGTGAGCTAAAAAATTCAGAAGCATCTGATAAAGCTATATTAACAATTTCAAGCGTAGCAATAGGTCTTCTATTTAACTACAGTAAAAATTATAGTTCTATTGATAGCCAAATCAATAACTTATTATTGATATGTGGTTGGTTTTTTATAGCAGGTTCAATGACATTAGTAATAATTAGCATGTATTTTAGTGGGGTAATGCTATCAAGAAATAGAAAAAGAATTGACTCAATTCTAAGAGAAAGATCGAACTTGATTAGAGAATTATATGAATATGAAGAAGTTGGAAAAGAAAGCAATTTTAAAATAAAGAAAGTAAAATTAGATAAAATCAAATTTAAAGAACCAAAAGTTTTGGGTTTTTTTACAAGAATATTCCACTATAGTTCGCCAATTTTTTTGATTATAGGAATCTTATTAGTAGGAATCTACTTCGCGTTTAATTTAAGTGAATCTAGCAAAACAAATGGTCAAATAAAACCTACATTAAACAAAGTTATAAATTCAACTCATATTATTAATAAAGAGGAAGTAAATAATGGAAGAACAAGATCGGAGAATACAAACACCACCACCGCCTCCTCCTCCAAGGAAACCAAATAATCAAAAAGGAAATAGCAATGTCAGATAAAAGCCAAAATCCTGTTGAAAGAAGCAAAAGTAGTGTGCCACCACCACCACCGCCGAGAATGCCGCCTCCTCGAAAAGAGAGTAAATAATTTGTCCAACGTATGTCCATAAATAAAAGTTAAAGTAAGTCTCGACTAGATTACAATAGAATCTAACATCTTTATTTTTAACTAAGATTTTGTTTTTAATGACTTATTTTGGTGTTCGAACTTTTCGGGCGGGGCTCTCCCTCCCAGCTCCACCAATAAAGGTTTTTGAACTCGTTATTCGAAAACCATAAAATAAAGTTTAAGTATTTCTAATTGCGCGTAACTTCATTTTTATCGCAATTATAAAAATACTGAATAACGACAACATACTTATTAACAACGTTAGATTAAGTATTGGGTTGCTGCTTTGCTCATCCGCATTGGCTGGGGAGGTGTTGGTAGCTTGTGTGTTTTGCTGTTGCCTAATATAGCTTTGGCTGATCCAATCTACCGCGTTTATCCACTGTACTTTGGCGGGATCAGTATTGTTTAGCATCCCTATTGCGTGCTTATCGTCATCTAAGCTTTTTGAAAGTTGTATCAGTTGCTGCCAAAATTCATTTTTAGGGCCTAAGTCGTCTATTTCTTGTAGGTGCTGTTGTAATTTATCACCCCCCATCGTTTTTATATCAGCTTGTCCTGTACTTTGCGCGTAGCTATTTATTAGTGATGAAAAGCGATTAAAGTACTCATTACTTTTTTGCTGTGTAGGGCTAGCTGTTCGCTCGTTTGTTACTTTTTGTGTTGGTTGATTTAGGCTATTTTGATCAATCAAATATTGTTTATAGTTTTGGTAACTTAAGTTGTTTGTAGTTGTGTTATTTGTAGTTGTGTTATTTAGAGTGCCAAAGTTGTTTTTAAGTGCATTAACACTGATCACTACACCTACTAAGGTAATAATACAAAGTGCGCAGTAGCAAAAGTACAATGCGCTTTTTAAAGTGTTACGCAGTAGTTTATATTTATTATAACTTTGCTTAATAGGTGCAGCTGTATTTGAGGCTTCGTTTGTATCTAGGCGTTCGTTTTGTATTGAAATACTTTTGTCGTTAGTACTTTCACTAATGTGTTTATCTGTATTTTTACTGTGCTCAGTGAGTGCTATTTGATTATTTTGAGATTGAGAGATTACAGTAATGAGTTGAGGTTCTACTTTAGTAATCAAACCTAGCTTTTTAAGTGAGGATTCTGTTTTAACAGCATCAATACTCGATAAGTCTTTTTTTAAAGCGTAAGCTTTTCCATCAAATAACTGAACAACGATATTATGAGGAATATTAAGAAGTTGGCTGAGTTGTTCTTGGGCAGAGGTAAGGTCAGTATTTTGATATAACTGACCATTAAAAACAATTTTAAATGTAGCGCTCACGTTAGTACCTTGCTTGTGTAATTCCATTTTTGGAATTTTATTTTTATTATTTGATACACAAAGCTAACTTAACAGATAAAGGGTATGCTTTCTAATGATTTGCGATTAAAAAAGCCTTAACAAACAGCGTTAAGGCTTTGGCGTGTAGCTGTTACTTTATCGTTTAGCGAGTGATTTTACAGATTGCTTTTGATCACTTGCTGGTTGGGTTGCTTTGTCTATTAATGTTTCAAGTGGTTTATTTCGAACGCACATAAGTACTTTGTTCATTGCTTGGCATGTGCCTGTCGCTTTTTTATCATGGCCTGTGTAGCTGCAATCTTCATTAATGGCTTTTGCTTCACATGCTTCCCAAGGCGCGTTTGAACCGTGGCCTGCATGGCTTAGCGCTGAGCATGAGGCAGCAAGTAAAAAGCCAGTGGTTAGTGCTTTTATCACGTTAAATATTTTCATTAGTATCTCAGTTAATTATTTGGCCAGAATGCGAGTTATCTTGCGGTAGCACCTTTAAAACAACCAATAAACATGTTTTCAGATACATCGGCTGCATGGTAGTGGTATCCGCGTGTATCGTCGGTGTGGCCTCTACATTCGTCTAAATCAGTGGGTTCTAATCCATCTTCGTTAAGCATGCCAAATATACCAAATCCATCGAGTGCATAACCCATCATGGCGGCATGACCGTCTGATTGAATTTGTGTTTGGCTACAACCTGCTTCACCGTGGTAGTGATAACCTGCTACTAAGTTAATATGGCCAGCGCAATCATCAAAGGCTGCAATAGTGTATGCGCCTAAAATAGCCTCAACAGGCGCGGGTGCAGCAAGTACAACACCATTGAGAGCAACACCTACATTGGCGTTACCAATACTGCTATTTTGAGTTGTTGCAACAGGCGTTATTGGAATTAAAAATGATTCTGATATACCGCCATCAACATAATCAATAGAGCATTCTACGCAGTGGTTTTGGTATTGTTCTTCTACGTTTGGACGTGCAGCGCCATCACACGATTCTTGTGTGTCTGTTACATTTACAAGGCCTGTACCTTCGTCGTATAGCTGCCAATGACTATCGTTATATAATGTAGGTAGATTTAAAATAAAGTCTCCGGTTATATCGTAAACCTCACCGGTGCCATCAAACCAAATACCGGCTTCGTCAGCTGTTGAGGTGATATTTTGAGGGCAAAATACACCAATCTTGTAATTTGAAGGCGCACCGGCAATATCAATTTTGTAGCATGAGGCTTCATCGCCATTACTTAGCGTACATGTTTGAGTGGTAATTGATGAAATGAGCGCATCGCTTTCAAAGTTAAAAGGGTCGACTTCTACAACAAAATCGGTTGAAGTATCTGTTGTAGTTCCCTCATCGGTGGTTGTTTCAGTTACGACGGTACTTTCAGCATCGCTACCGTTACAGGCAGCTAAACCCAGTGCGAGTATGCACACTGCAAGCGGTGTCAAAATTGGTGTGTTAAATCTTCTCATCAAAAATATCCGGTAATGAAGTTGAATGTATAATATTTGTTAAATGTGCAAACAAAGTGCAAAAACAACGCAACATAGTACATAGCACGAGATAGAAGCTGATAAAGTTTCTCTAAATGTGTTTAGTACCTTTTTTACTATTTAAATACTGCGACTTAAAAGTACTTAAATAGGCAGTGGAGTTTTATGGATTTTTTATTTCCCGACAGCATGTCTTTATTTTTGTTTTTATTGTTAATGATCACCGCTGGCTTTACTTCTTTTATATCTGCTGCATTTGGTGCTGGTGGCGGATTAATGCTGCTTGTTGTTATGGCGTCGTTTATGCCAATGGCAGTTGTTGTGCCTGTGCATGGTTTAGTACAGCTTGGCTCTAATGCAAATAGGTTTTTACTCAGCTTTAAGCATATTGATAAAAGCATGTTTGTATATTTTGCGTTAGGCGGCTTAGTAGGGGCGGGGTTATCAAGTTTTGTTATTGATGATATATCGCTTGATGCTATGAAGTTAGTGGTCGCTATTTTTGTTATTTATTTACTGTGGGGTAAAACGCCACCTATAAAATTAACCTCTAAGGTGTGGCGTATGGTCGCCGGTGGAATAACTACTTTTATTTCTATGTTTGTAGGGGCAAGTGGCCCATTAGTTGGTAGCTGTTTATATATAAATAATTACGAAAAGTTAAAATTTACGGCAACGTTTTCGAGCATTATGAGTGTGCAGCATTTATTAAAAGCGATAATTTATGGCGCTGTTGGTTTTAGTTTTTGGCAATGGATACCGCTTGTAATTGCCATGGTAATAAGTGGCGCTGTAGGAACTTGGTTCGGAATTAAATTACTTAAAAGGATGTCTGGGGATAAATTTAAGCATATTTTTAGGATAGTTTTAACGTTATTAACGCTACAACTTGGTTGGCAAGGTATAAAAATATTACTCCACTAATTTGCTTAGTGGAGTAAATTTAATTTTATTAAACATAAATTATTTAAGAGGATTAAATAATTCATTGCGCCAAAAAGTTACTGATATAGAGCGACTATACTGTAATTTTTTGCCTTATCGATGAATTACATATTCTTTGTAATAATTGTTCATACGTTTAATTAAATTGGTATTAAAGCTTATTTAACAGCGGCTTTAATTGGCTTGTCGCCATCAAACAACTTAAAAATGCGTTTACTAATAAATGAGTTGGTCGCAATATGTAATAATGCATTGGCTACGTTTTCGCGGCTAATTTTAGCTTCTGAACGATCACTTGGTTGCTGCGTAGTTACTTGCATTGATGCACTATCGTCAGTCAATGTACCAGGGCGAACAATGGTATAATTTAAACCACTATTTATTAGGTGCTCGTCAGCCATGTGCTTAGCAACTAAGTAAGGTTTTAAATCACCTTGAATCGAATCTGGATCGTCAGCACCAATTGAACTGACCATAATAAAGTGATTAACGCCGTGCTCTTTAGCGAATGTAGCTGCTTTTGTTGCAGCCCATAAATCAATGAGTACAGTTTTATCATCGCCTGTACTTCCACCAGAACCAGCAGCAAAAATCACTTGGTCACAGCCTTTCATTGCATCACCAAAATCGCCTTCAAGATCTTGCTCAACAATAGTTAAAAAAGAGCTGTTTAAATCGCTTAACTTATTTTTGTCACGCACTAATGCCACAACATTTTGCTCATTTTCTAAAAGTAGCTCAGTTGTCATTTTACCTATTTGTCCGCTTGCGCCAATAATTAGGGTCTTACTCATAATTAACTCCTTCCAATAAATAGTAAAAGTAATGTGCTTACAAACAGACCTTGGGGTAGGGGATTATTTTTAAAGGGTAAAGAAGAGTTTAAATGAGCTAATTTCAAAAAATACTTTAATTAAAGTGCGATGCTTAACTGAGTATTAAAATTAGCTGCTTTTGGTGTGTTTTTTTAGACCTTTTTATTCAACCATTATGCTCACTTCGGTCACATAACTACGGCGGTATAAACTAATACGGACTTTATGTTCTTGGTAATTATAAAATAAAGTGCGATATGTACTATTGCCATTTGTTTTTGAAGGTTCACCTAATTTTTGCTGATAAAAGCGAGTGATATCAGAAATTGAATCGGTTAAATAACCAGTACGTACCATTGGGTATTCGCTTGCTACATCCATCGTTGTAACAAACTCTTCAGGAAGTGGGATTTCAGTGATGTTTTGGCTGAGTGCGTTAAACGATAGAGTGCATAGCAACACTATTAAAAATGCTAAAGTTTTCATTAGAGTCCTTTGAGTAATAAATTCCTTTTATTGGTACTTATTTTACCTCAATAAGCACCAATGTCATTTAAATTTTATTACGAATTAAGTCTCGCACTATAAACCGGGCAGGGTGAATAGCTTGGCTTACACGTTCGCTTAATGGGCGGGGTTCGTTATTTAAACAACTTACGAGGTGGTCTGCACTTAGCGGTGCGCTGCATAAAGCGCGTGCACCAAAACCGGTAAAAATATGCAGGCCTTGTTGTGGTTTATTAAGTTGCTCATATTGGTAGCGTTTACCTAAACGTAGATTAGCAAAAGCCATTATGTAATCACTTTGCTCGCACCATTGCCCTGCCATTGGTAGGTGATCTATAAATGTGCAGCGAACAGCCGCTTTTGCCGAGGTTATATTGCCAAGGGTGGTGGCAAATTCACTTTGCTGGTAAAAGCTAAGTAGTTGCTCTTGGTTTAATTGGTTGTCGAGCGCTGTAACTTGGCGGCTTTTAGTGTTTTTTTCAAATGTGGCACCCATACAGTGATGATCTAAATAAGCCGGGGTAAAATACCCTTTATGGCATAGCACTGTTTTAAGTTTGCGTGATTGCTCACTTGCCTCAATATGTGAAACCTGACCGCGTACGCCTACTATAGGTAGCGCTTTTGTTTGCTCAAATGCATCGCTGTGCTCGCCTGCACAAATAATTACATCGCTAAAAGGGCCTAGCTGCTCATCATTCGTTAATAAAAACCAACCGTTGTCAGTTTTTTTAAGCTGCTTTATATTGCAGTTAAACACGCTTTTAGATGGGTTTATGCTATTTGCAGCGCTTAGCATAGCGTTTACTAATTGCGGCGGGNCCCAGCCGCCTTGTTCAAAAAACACGCCTGAATAACCTGTCGTTACACCGGCTATTTCATCGCCTTGCTCTGCGGTTACGTTACGCATTAGCTGGGTTGGCCACAGTTGCTTTTGTGCTAAGTTTTCGTGCTTATCAGCGAGAGGTTTTTTCACTGCGTGTTGTAATACGCCGCACCAATCGTAATCAAAGCTAAAGCCGTTTTTGAGTAACTGGTTATACAAACGTTTTGCGTATAAAAAGCTATGTGCAAACAATTCACTGTGTGGCGAGTTTTTAGCTTGTAGGTGAGGGTAAATAGCGCCTTGCACATTGTGCGATGCCCCCATTGCAGGCTTTTCATCTTGGCAGAATAATTGGCTGGTTATGCCTCGTTTAGCCAAGCTGTATAAAATACAGCTACTGGCAATACCACCGCCAATGACCGCTACATTTTTTAAAGTACTGCTATCTTGATTAAAATAAGCGGGGGTTGATTGAGCGTTATTAACATGTTTAAGTTGGCCAGTAAGCATATCTTCTTTTTGATTAAAATTTTTGGCTTTTGTAGTACTAAAGCCAGCCTCTATTAATCCTCGTTGAACAAAGCCAGCGGCAGTAAAAGTCGATAAGGTTGCATTAGCTCTTGTTATATCAGCCATGGAGTTAAATAAACTTTGCTGCCACATATCAGGATTTTTACTTGGCTCAGGCCCATTTAAATACCAAGCATCAACAATTCCTATTTGCGGATAGCTCATTGCTTGTATTGATTCAAGCGCATCACCAAAGTATAAATCGAGAACAACATTGCCATTATTAAATTCGAGCCGGTGGCATCCTTCTAAATTAATTGGGTAGTTTACTGTTAATTGCTCACTAAAATAACTTAAGGTAGGCCAAGCGGTTAATGCTTGTTTTAAGTCTGTTAATGTTAAGGGATTCTTTTCAAACGAAATATAGTGTAGGCGTTTTACGCTTTTTTCACATTCATTTTGAACTTGCATCCGCTCAAGGTGGTCTTTAAAGCGTTGCCACGTATTTAAAAAGTTTAAACCGGTGCCAAAACCGGTTTCGGCAATAACAAAATGTGATTGGTCATGATTTTGTAATCGTACATCTATATTATTTTTCTCATAGTACACATAATGCGATTGAGCTAAGCCATCGTCATTAGAAAAATAAATATCACCGGAGTCATTAGTCAAAGGTGTACCTAAATTATTAATGTGACTATGTGCGTTCTTAATCATAATTTTTTAAATTTATAGATATATTTTTAATTATTTTACGGGTTTTCTTTGTAATAGTCTGGCGTTATTTATAAGCTAGCAGTTCAGAGTACAAGTGTACGCTAGAAAGCTGACCACTTAGGTGATTAAATTCGCGTAAAATAGAATGCAATTAAGTATTAAGCTAAGGGAATTACCCATGAGAAGAGCTGTAATTACAGGTATCGGTGTTGTATCAAGCATTGGTAACAACAAAGAAGAAGTATTAGAATCGTTAAAAACGGGCAAAAGCGGTATCGCTTTTAACCAAGAATTTGCCGATTATAAGTTACGTAGTAACGTATCGGGTAAAATTGATATTGACGTTAAAGCACATGTTGACCGCAAAGCAATGCGCTTTATGGGTGATGCTGCTGCATATTCTTATATTTCGATGACTCAAGCAATTGAAGACTCAGGTTTGTCTGACGACCAAGTATCAAATGAGCGCACGGGTATTATTGTTGGCTCTGGCGGTGGTTCGTCTAAATGGCAGGTAGAAGCTGCTGATATTTTACGTGAAAAAGGCGTAAAACGTGTAGGGCCTTATATGGTTCCACGTACTATGGCGAGCACTACATCTGCTTGTTTAGCAACACCCTTTAAAATTAAAGGTGTTAATTACTCAATTAGCTCTGCATGTGCAACATCTGCGCATTGTATTGGTAATGCAGTAGAACAAATTCAATTAGGTAAGCAAGATGTTGTTTTTGCTGGTGGCGGTGAAGAACTACACTGGACATTGGCAATGGAATTTGACGCTATGGGCGCACTTTCTACTAAGTACAACGAAACACCAGAAAAAGCGTCTCGTACATACGATGCAAATCGCGATGGTTTTGTTATATCTGGCGGCGGCGGTATTGTTGTAGTTGAAGAACTTGAACATGCACTTGCACGTGGCGCGCATATTTACGCTGAAATTGTTGGTTACGGTGCAACATCAGATGGCTACGACATGGTTGCTCCATCTGGCGAAGGTGCAGCACGTTGTATGCGCCAAGCTATGCAAGATGTAGACAGTATTGATTACCTAAATACGCACGGCACATCTACACCTGTAGGCGACGTTAAAGAGCTTGGTGCGATTCAAGAAGTGTTTGGTGGTAAGTCACCAATGATCAGCGCAACTAAAGCAATGACGGGTCATGCCCTCGGTGCTGCAGGTGTTCACGAAGCTATTTTCTCATTATTGATGCTAGAGCACAGCTTTGTAGCGCCTTCAATTAATATTGATGAGCTAGATGAGCAAGCGGCAGGTTTAGATATTATTACTGAGCGTCGTGACGTTGAGTTAAATACTGTAATGTCTAATAGCTTTGGCTTTGGTGGCACAAACGCGACTTTAGTTATGAGTAAGTACAAAGGTTAATTTGAGCTTATAAGCCCTAAATATGTAAACACATATCTGGGCTAAATAGCTTAAAACAAAAAAGGAAAGCCGAGGCTTTCCTTTTTTATTATCGAAAGTTAAATTAACCTTCGTTATGTTCTTTACGCGCTTGCTCAATTTCGTCAGCAATATCTTGCGCTTTCTGCTTAGTTTTTTCAGTTAACTCGCCAGCAGCTTCTTTGCTTTTAATCCATGCATCAACCGCAATCTCTTTGCCGTCGTCGTACATGTCTAAGCCCATTGTTTTACTTTGCTCTAATAGCTCGTTTAAAGACTCATCATTTTTAAGATCGTTAGTTGTCTCTTTAACGTCGTTCCATGCATCACCAAGCTTTTCTTGCATTTGTGCGCTTTTATCTTTTGCATCTTCTTTTACTTCGTTGGCATCTTCACAACCAGTTAATGTAATTAAAGTGCCTAATAAAGCTAAACCTGCTAATTTATTCATGTGCTATCTCCTTTAGAGACTGATAATTAATTCGAGGCAGACTATACAACAATGAAAATGAACGCCCCCGTAACAAAACGATTAAATTTTAAATTAATGAATGAGCACGATTGGCCTCAATTATTTGAACTCGACCAAGACCCCGCCGTAATGCAGTATTTAACGCGAGGTGTACCTACCTCTTTAGAGCAAATAAAAAATGAGGGAGTGCCTCGTATGCTCGCATATAGAAATGAGCTAAAAGGCTGGGGGCTGTGGAGTATCACTCTAAAGCAAACCAATACATTTATTGGCTGGGTATTAATAAGACCTATGAATTTCTTTAGTGATGCACCAAATTACAGCGATATTGAAATAGGTTGGCGCTTTAAACAAGCGAGTTGGGGGCATGGTTATGCAACCGAGGCGGCTTTAGCATTATGTGATGAACTCATTAAGCAAGATGACGTTAAGGCGATGAGCTCAACTGCACTAAAAGATAATACGGCCTCTATAACAATAATGAAAAAGTTAGGCCTGCAATTTATAAAAAATTATACACATACAGATGAGCAAGGCGACTTACCCGCGGTACTTTATTCAAAAAACGTTTGAAGATGATTAAATATCAACAGCATAAAGATTGACCTGTCCTTAAGTGACGTGCATTAATATGGGCAACAAAAATAATAAATTAAGGATGTTGTATGGGATTGTTTTTTTCACCACGTAAATTAATCGTCAAAAGTGTACTGGTTTTACAGTTCGCTGCTTTTAGTGTTTTAGCGCAGCCTTTATCGCAAAGCGCGGTAGCAATGCCTGACTCGTTCAGTGCCGATGCTGCTAAAAGTATATTAGAGCAAGGCGGTAATGCTGTTGATGCGGCTATTACGGCACAATTTGTACTTGCAGTGACGCTTCCTGAAGCCGGGAATATTGGCGGCGGGGGATTTATGCTTATTCAAAAAGATGGCAAAGGCGATTTTATAGATTATCGCGAAACAGCGCCAACAGCGGCTCATCGTGATATGTATTTAGATGAGCAAGGTAATGTTATTGCAAACAAATCAATATATGGCATTCACGCAAGCGGTGTACCTGGCAGTGTAGCGGGTATGTGGCTTGCCCATCAAAAGCATGGCACTTTAAAGTGGGAAGCACTAGTACAGCCTGCTGTAACGTTGGCTGAGCAAGGGTTTGTAGTTCCGCCTAAGTTAGCAATAGGTGTTAGCCATTATATAGCCCATCTAAAAGAGCAAAAAATAAATGTAAACTTTGAAAAATATTTTGCTGATGTAAAAGCCAATAAAGTCTTTAAGCAACCAGAGTTAGCGGCAACGCTAAAGCGTATTCGTGATAACGGCCAAGATGGATTTTATAAAGGCGAAACTGCAAATATTATTGCTAAATTTATGCATCTGCATGGTGGTATTATTAATCAAGATGATTTAAAAAATTATACCGCTAAATCACGTACACCCATTAAAGCAAGTTGGAATGGTTATGAAGTACTTACTTCGCCACCGCCGAGTTCAGGTGGTATTGCTATTTTACAGTGGCTCAAAATGTATGAGTTACAAAAACCAGATGCAGGCTTAGCGCATAACTCGACTCAGTATGTGCACTTACTTTCTGAAATAGGTAAACGTGTATTTGCAGATAGAGCAGAGTATTTAGGCGACCCTGATTTTTTTGATGTTCCAGTAAACGCGTTAACTAATATTAACTACCTCAAAGAGCGCAGTAATGGCATTTCGTTGACCGCTATCTCGACTACCGAAAATATTAAACCGGGCCTTAAAGAAAGTGAGCAAACTACGCACTTTTCAATTGTTGATAAAATGGGTAACGCTGTAGCAAATACCACCACAATAAACCTAGGGTTTGGTAGCGGTGTAGTTGTTGAAGGTGCGGGATTTATTTTAAATGATGAAATGGACGACTTTAGCGCCAAACCAGGCGTTATGAATGTGTTTGGTGCAATAGGCGGTAAAGCTAATGAAATACAGCCACACAAGCGTATGTTGAGTTCTATGACGCCTACAATACTACTTAAAGACAACACCGTTAAAATGGTGACAGGCTCGCCTGGTGGCACAACCATTATTAGCTCTGTGTACGAATCTATATTAAATGCGATAGAGTTTGATATGAGTGCAGAGCAGGTTGTAAATAGCCCTCGTTTTCATCATCAATTGTGGCCTAAAAATATAATTAGAACGCACATTGGTTTAACCGATAGCGTAAAAGCAGAACTCACCAAAATGGGTTACACCATAGACGAGAGACACTTTGGTGACTTACACGTTATTATTAATAAAGAGGGTCAATTAGATGCCGCTTCTGAAGCATCAGGGCGCGGTAAATCAATTGTTTTTTAAATAAAAAAACACCGCGCTAAAAAGCGCGGTGTTTAAAATAATAAAAGCTTATTGAGTATCAATTAAATCTTCAACACCCACTATTAGCCATGGAGCATCGTCTGAAATTAGACGCTCTAAGTGCCAAATTTCTAAAATAGGCTGTTCTTTTTTATCGCCTAAATCACGGTACTTACCTTTAAAGCGAACACTAACCTGCCACGATTGCGCATTTTTATCTGCACGCACAAGTTCGGCATCAATAAACATTACTTCAGTGTCTACACTCTGTATAGCTTCACGCTCAGCTTTAAATTCGGCAACAAGTGCAGGGCTTAAGTATTCAGCCATTGTGGTGTAATCGGCATTATTCCATGCAGTTTGTAGCGTATGGTAATGACTACGGGCACCTTGCAAAAAGCCATTAACGTCAAAGTTAGGTGGTAAATTAAAAGGGACACTTTCACCTTGTGGGGCGCTGTTAGCAAAGCCTGTACTCATTGGCTGCTCGATTGGTGCTTGTTTAAAAGCATTTTGCTGAGCACTTGTACCTGCACTGGCATTTGCAAGTTGTGGGGCACGATTAGCAAGTAAAAAGCCTGTTACTAGCTTAAATAAAATAAATAGTCCGCCAGCTAATAAAATCATTTCTAATAGCTGAAAACCTTCAAAATCGTCGCCTAACATTGCTGCAATTAAGCCACCCGCTAAAAGACCACCCAAAACGCCAGCCATAATGCCTTTTTTATTTGATGTGGCTTTAGGTGCTGCTGTTGGGGTTGTTGTATCTGCTTTTTGTTTTTGTGCTGTTTGTTGTGTTGCAGGAGTTTGTCCACGTTTGCTACTGCCAAACTTTTTACGTGCGTGTGCATCAAAACTGGCAGTACATAATAATGCCAATAATGAAAAAATAACGATGATGTTCTTCATGAAATTCCCTAATTAAAATCGAGCCGCGATTATAATTTACTTTCTTAAGGAATTTAATTAATTACTTTAAAAATCAGAGGTTTTGAGAATAAAAGAAAAGGTTTATTGGTAGGTATATAATCAAAAAACCGCTTAGTAGGGACTAAGCGGTAAATTTGTTTATTTTAAAGCCAACGAATAGCGCCAGTAACGCGTTCGTTATAAGTATTTAGAGGTGCTCCAACACTTGCCACTAAAATAGTATCTGCTTGTGAGCCTCGGTTAATATGACCTTCAAAGCGCTCATCGCGGAAATTATCATCGCCAAAACCAAATGATTTATTTTCAGAAGGTACTATAAATACCGTCATAGGACCAAAGTCAGACTCAAATATCAAATGTAGCCCTTTTTCGCCTTTAAAATCACAAAACATAGCGTAAGTTACATCACCAGGAAGCTCATCAAGATGACCACCTAATACTGCAAGCTTGTCGTTAACGCTTTGTAGGCTAATGGGCTCTTTTTTATCAAGCGCACTAATTTCGTAGTACACATGGGCAAGCGCATGTTCACCCGCTTCGTGTGCAATATTTTGCTCTGTACTAAAAAAGAAGGCACTAATAGCCACTACAAAAGATGCAGCTAATGCAAGGTGCACGCGGTCAAGCTTAAAACGCGAGCGGGCATCAACTACATTTTTTCCTGTTGCTTGCTCTTCTTGTAGTGCTTTTTCTTTTAACGATGTGTTTAAAAGAATGCGGTCTGCAAGGTTTTCAGGCACAGGTATATCTAAAGAGTCTTGAATAAATTTATCAAAATCTTTCATATCATTAATAAAACTTTGTCGCTCTGGGTTATTGTTAGCAAACTCCATGAGCTCCTTGTCAATGTCGTTTGGCTGCGCAATAGTGCGGCGACGAAACTCAAGTTCATCCATTATTTTGATGCCCCTTTAAGTTGTTCATCATCACGGCTTAAAGCCTCTTTAAGTTGATTTCGGGCACGGTATAAACGAGTCATTACCGTGTTTTTATTTAAATTAAGTATGCCAGCGATCTCTTCACCAGAGCAGCCCATTACAACTTGTAGTAATAATGGCTCTCGGTATTCATCAGATAGCAGGGCAATCTGGCGTTGGATAACCGTTTGCTCCATTTCATCATCTAATGAGTGGCTGGTTTCATCAACAAGCGTATCGTTTTCTACGTCGCTGTAATCAAACTGTTTACGTTCAAATCGGCGCGCATTTTCTCTTCGTAATATAGTAAGCAGCCAAGGTTTAGCTGCCTTTTGATCAAGTAAAGAGTCGAGAGAACGCCACGCGCGTAAAAACGTTTCTTGTACTAAATCATCTGCTATGTGCGGATCACGGCATAACCAATAAGCAAAGCGATAAAGCTCTTTATTGTAAACGTGGACCAAGGCTTCATAACGCTTTTGTTTCTCTGCCATATCGATTAAGACCTGATTGTTTGATTTTTTCTTTCCAAGCATAAGCACTTTTTTAATTAAAAATTATTATTTATTGCAAAAAAAGACCTGAGTATCGTAGTTATTAATCATAAAGGTCTTTTAATACAGCTTGTTGCGACTTTGATGATTGAGTTTGATAGTTCTCAAGAATTTTAATAATAGCATTAAGATCCGTGTTTGCGCCTTTGTTACTATAAAGTTGTGCCTGCAATTGGCTAATGAGGCCATTAAGCTCGCTGCTGTTTACGCGGACGCAAAGCTCATCAATAGCGCCAACATTTTTGTGAGTCACCTTTACAGAAAAACTATTTAATGCGGTGTAAAAAGCTTTCACATCGTTCGTTTTGGCTAATGCTTTAAGCTCATTTAAGCTCGGCTGAGAAATATCACGGTTGTTTGGTTGTAATTTCTCAGTCGTATTTTTAGTAGAACGGGTCATTAAGTAAAAAATTACAGTACCAATCCATAAAATATACCCTAAAGCGGCAACAACTATTAACCAAAGAGGAGTATCACTTTTAGTTTCAATACGTTGTGTGCCNAAATTGTTTGGGTTTGATTGTGGGTTTGCCACGGCGGTATTAGGTGCGGTACTACTTGGCGTTACCGTTATAGTGCGCTTTGGTAATGTAGCTACGCTAATACGGTTCATTTTAGTATTAAACCAAGGCAGCTGTATTTCAGGTAAAGTGTAAGTACCTGGTTTTTGCGGCAATAATGCATACGATGCAGTTTGCTGCGATACAACGCGTCCGTCACGTACTGCATTGTTATTTTCTTTTTTATCAGGGTAGCTGCGTATGCCATCAATGGTAGGCATAGAGATTTCAGGTAATTGCTCTTTTGTAACCCCAAGCGCGGTAAGTGTAATAGTACGTGTTATAGGCGTACCTACTTCTACGGTGTTGTCGTTAGGTTGCCATTCTTCATCAAGACTAACTAGCTCGCTTGGTAACCATGCACCTTTATAATCACTCGGAATTGGTTTAATTTCTACTTGCTGATCGTCGCCAAGAGCTGACACTTCTAACTGACGATAATTTTGTTGTACTCGTCCTTGAAAAGAGGGGCCTGCAATAGTGTACGCACCACTTTTTTGCGGCTGAATCAAATACTCGCGAGTAATAACAAGGTAGCGTTTACCATCAACAAGCTCATAGCTCTCAGTTTGTTTACCCAATTGGGTTAGCTGAGCGTCTTCCATACTTGGTGTGCTTAAGCTGCCATCAAGCAGCTCTTTCGCAAGGTAAAGCTTAATAGTGTAAACACCGGCTTCTTGGACAAACAATGAATTACTTGAGAGCGACGTTTTTAAAAATATTTCGTTATTTTTATCTGCATCAACTGAGCGTTTTGCCACTTTTAATTTAATAGGCTGTGAGGTTAACCCTGCAACGCTAAATGCCGGAATAGTGTAATCACCCTCTGCACGGGTCATTAATTTAACTGACCACGTGGTTTGTTTATTAATGCTGCCATTAATAATGTTGGTACGAGAGCTTAAGCTTGTTGGGCCTACCACAAAGTCTTTTAACAGCGATGAGGTGTCTGGTTGCTCGCCTTTAACTGTATCGTCTACCGATATATTAAGCATAAAAAATTCACCCGCTAAAACAGGGTTTTTATCTACGCTGGCTTCTAATTTGGTGGCAGCCCACGAAGGCATCGCACTTAATAGCAATAAACAGCAAAATAATCGCATTACCATGATTTTTCGACTCCTGTAGGGCGACGTTTATATTGTCTTTTTTGGGCTTCTAATTGCATTTTATTCCGTAATAAAATAGCCGGATCGTCCGGGACTTTCCTAAGTAGTTGATTAAGCTGTTGTGCTTTTTCTTTTTCTTCATTAGTGAGCTCACTTGCTTGGGCTTGCATCGCTTGTTGCTGAGCATTTTGTTTTTGCTCATCAGTGGCAGGTTGCTCACTTATTGCTTGTGGCTTACTTTGTTGCTGCTCATCCTCTTTAGGCTGGTCAGCGTCTTTATTTTGCCCTTGCTCACTTTGTGGCTGAGCTTGCATATCAGGTTCATTTTGCTTGTCTGATTGCTCGCCAGGCTCACCTTGTTGATCTTTTGATTGTTCAGACTCTTTATCTGATTCTTTATCAGATTTTTCATCGCTTGAGCTTTGACTTTCGTTTTCGCCTTTTTCAGAATCGCTTTTATCACCATTTTGTTGCTGATCCTGTTTTGACTCATCAGAATTTTGTCCTTGGTTTTGCTCATCTTTTTTCTGGCTATCATCTTGGTCTTGAGAGTCGTCGCCGTCGCTTTGCTGATCTTGCTGGTTTTGTTGCTCTTGTTGATTGAGTAATTGTTCAACTAAAGCTTGGTTGTCAGTTGCTTGTGTAAAGTCGTCTTGTAAGGTTTGGGCTTGTTTGTAGGCTTCAATGGCGTCCTCAAGCTTGCCAGCTTTGGCGAGGGCATTACCGTAGTTGTATAAACCGGTAGCCGACTTATCACTACTAAACTCATTAAGTGCAGCATCAAAATTACCTTGCTGGTAAAGCGCCGCGCCTTTTAACTCACTCGATTGCGCCTGTGTTGCTGCATCGTATTCTTTATTTTTGTAAGCCTCTAATGCACGTTGATCTGCATTTTGCAAAAGAGTAGGAAGCTCTACGGCATACGCATTTTGCTGCGGTAAAAAGCTAAAGGCTAAAAAAGCCCCCAGCAAGGCAGCGCGTCTAAATAAATACAAGCCAAATGGCAGTAATAACAAGAGTCCGTATATACCTGCATCTATTCGCCAAAGTGCGTGGCTTTGTTTTTCGTCTTTCAATAATTCACTTTGTGCATTTGGGGCAAACGTATTTATGTCGTTATTACTAGGCTGGTAACTAGCAAATTTACCACCACTGCTCGATGCTAAATTTTTAAGCTGAGAGGCATTAATTGTAGGTACTACAATTTGGCCGTATCTGTCTTTCAAAAAACCACCTTCAGGTAACTTAATTGGAGCGCCTTGAGCGGTACCTACGCCATATATATTTAATCTATATTGGGTGTTACTGGTAAAGCTACTCACGTCGCTTTGTTCTTGTTGGTCAATACCGTCGGTCACTAAAATAATGTCGCCATCAATATAACCCGCTTGTGTTAATAGCTCTTTGGCCATATCAAGACCGGCTAAAACGTTTGAGCCTTTGTCTGGCATTATTTCAGGGCTTAAGCTTGGAATTAAATTACTGAGTGTTGTGGCGTCGTTTGTTAGTGGCGATATTATATAGGCCGTGCCTGCGTAAGCTACAAGCGCGGTATCACCTTCTTTAAATAGCTCAATCATATCAAGCGCTTTAAAGCGTGATTGCATTAAACGATTTGGTAAAATATCGGTGCTGTACATTGAGTACGACATATCCATGACAATTACACGGGCACTTTTACTTTGAAATACAGGAACTTGTTTTTTCTCAAAGCTAGGCCCAGCACTAAATACAATGCCAAGGCTGCAAAACAAAGCAACTAACCAAAGTGGCTGGCTGGCTTTAGTGTTTGCTTCGCTCATTATAAATTGTGCTAAATGCGGTGCAATTAGCTGCTCACTAGTCGTTTTTTTATGCTTAATTAAGGCGACAAAAAATAATGCCACAGTAGGTATGAGTAACCATAAAAGAGCGGGGCGAATAAATTCAAAATCCATTAGTTTGGCTCCTTTAATGCACGCAGTGTACTAAGCATTACTTTTAAGCTAATAAGTAAAATAGCGATAAGTAACGGGTAGTAGAATAATGAGCTTTGTGGGCGAAATGTTTGTTCATCAGCGCTAATAGGTTCAAGTTTATCAAGCTCTGCGTAAATTTGTTGAAGGCCAGCTACATCTTTGGCTCTAAAGTATAATCCGCCAGTTTGCTCGGCAATCTTTTTGAGTAAGCTTTCATCTAAATTACTGCCACTAGAGCCACCCACATTAAAGAGGCTAAAGCCGCGCGGATTATCTGAGCCAACACCAATGGTGTACACTTTAATCCCTTCTTCGCGAGCTAACAGTAGGGCATCTTCTGGGTTTAAATTGCCCGCGGTGTTTTGTCCGTCGGTTAATAGCACCACAATTCGGTTACTTTCATCTTTATTGGCAAAGCGTTTTACCGAAAGACCCAATGCATCACCAATGGCTGTTGCGCGTCCCACTAAACCAATTTGCGCTTCACTGAGCATTTTACTTACTGTTTTAACGTCGCGCGTGAGGGGGGTTTGTAAAAATGCGGTGTCGCCAAATAATATCAGCCCAAGCCTGTCGCCTTGACGCTGCTCTATAAAATCACTGAGTACGGCTTTTACCATGGTAAGGCGGTCAACATATTGGCCATTGTAAGCCATGTCTTGTTCGGTCATCGAGCCTGATAAGTCAACTGCTAACATTATATCGCGCCCTTCATTTGGTAATGAGATTGGCTCATCTAACCATGTTGGATTGGCAGCGGCAGTAACAAGTAATAACCAAATTATCCATTCGAAAGGATTTAAACGTCGTGCGTGTGGCTCAATGCTTTGGCTGGTTAAATTGTGCTTTGCAAAACTGGGTATACGTAAACGCGTACTGGCATTACTTGCCGCGGGTTTTAATAGTAAAAGTAATAAAGGCAAGGGCAGTAATAAAAATAACCATGGCCAGCTAAATTCAAACATTTACTGACTCCTTTATTTTAAATTGCTTAATACCTTGGCGAAATTTTTCGCACAGTGTTGTATCTTTTTGGCTGGGGTTATACAAGCTTAGTATTTCTTGTTCTGTAAAGCTCAAACCGGTAAGCGTATTAAGTGTTGTGCACCATTTAGAGGTAGATTGCGCAGCAAGGCGCTTGTCGTAATATTCAATCACTAAACGTTTTAAAATAATATGCAGTTGCTGAGGATTTTGCTCACTTTGGCTCAATTGTATTGCGTAGCGTTTAGGCTTTTTAAATTTATGTTTTTTGTAAAATATATAAATAGCTGCGCACAGTGCTAAAAACAGCAGTGCAATAATAACCCACCAAGCAGGGGCGAGTGGCCACCAATTAACTTGGCTTGGCGCTATTATATCGTGCAGGCCATCGAGTGGATTGGTTTGCATGGTTATTTTCTCACTAATTGCAGCTCAAGCGGTGTTGCTGCATTGAATGATATTAAATTAAGACCCGATTTAGTTAAGCGATTAAAGCGCGTACTAAATGCTTGCTCAGCATTTTTAGCAAAGCGTTCTCTAAAGCTGTTATCCATTAATGGTAGGGCAAAGTCTTGACCATTTGCATTAACAGTAACGGCTTGCTTAAACGCAGGTAACTGATGCTCAAATGGATCGCTTATGTGGCAACCAATCAGCTCGCAGTGGCGGCTTAATATTTCGAGTTGTTTAAAGCTGGCATCATCCAGAGCATTAAAATCAGACACTAAATACACTAAGCTGCCTGGTTTTGCTAAATGATTAAGGCGCTTTAGGTTATCGCTAAAGTTGTTAGGGGCTGTTTTATCAATATTGTTGAGCGCTTGCTGGTGGTTGTCGCATAAATTATGACAAAGCTTAAGGACTGCTTTTTCACGGGCGCTGGGTTTTAGCTCCAAATGCGAGTGCTGATTAAACACTATACCGCCAATTCTATCGCCGCGCTGACACGCCGACCATGCAACAAGAGCGCTTATATGCGCAGCTTGCACCGACTTTAACAGTAACTTTGAACCAAACAGCATTGAGTTTGAAAAATCAGTAAATACAAACACAGGGCGCTCTTTTTCTTCTTGAAAGAGCTTTGTGTGAGTCTCGCCGGTACGCGCAGTAACTCGCCAATCAATAGAGCGAATATCGTCACCTTGCTGATAATGTCGCACTTCGGCAAACTCCATTCCTCGGCCTTTGTGCGGTGCAAGGTATTGCCCTGTTAAGGTATTTTTTATTTTTACCTTAGGGGCAAGTTCAAGCAATTGCGCTTTGGCTTTGTAATACATCAGCTCTTTGAGTGCTAAATTAACACCGTGGCTATGGCTCTGTTTGAGCCATGCTTGGGATTCTAATTGTTTTTGCATAACTTATGGTACGGCTACAAGTTCAACTATACGGCTTATTACTTGATCTTTAGTAATGCCATCGGCTTGGGCTTCGTAACTTAAAATAATGCGATGACGCAGTACGTTATGCACAACAGCTTGAATATCATCAGGTGCTACAAAGTCACGGCCTTGAAGCCATGCATGAGCACGAGCACATTTATCAAGTGCTATTGTTGCACGCGGACTTGCACCAAATTCAATCCAGCTACCTAGTTGCGCATCTAATTTAGCGCCTTCACGGGTGGCAATAATAAGTTGTACTAAATATTGCTCAAGCGGCTCTGCTAAATAAAGGCCTAATATTTCTTTACGAGCTGCGAATAAATCGCTTTGACTAATTTTTTGCATTACTGGTTGTTGCTCGTTAAGCGCTTCGCCACGTGTTAAACGTAGTATATCAAGCTCATGCTCTGCGCCAGGGTAGCCAATACTTAGATGCAGTAAAAAGCGATCCAGCTGGGCTTCTGGTAACGGGTAAGTCCCTTCTTGCTCTAGCGGGTTTTGTGTTGCCATAACTAAAAATAGTTCGCTAAGCGGATAAGTGTTTTTACCCACGGTCACTTGGCGCTCTGCCATAGCTTCTAATAGTGCTGATTGTACTTTGGCTGGTGCACGGTTAATTTCGTCAGCTAAAATTAGGTTGTGAAAAAGAGGGCCTTTTTCAAATACAAACTCGCTAGTTTGTTGGCGGTAAATATCGGTACCTGTTACATCAGCCGGTAATAAGTCTGGCGTAAACTGTACGCGCTGAAACGATCCTTCAATACCTTTAGCAAGTGCATTAACTGCACGTGTTTTTGCAAGCCCAGGAGGGCCTTCTACTAATAAGTGACCATCAGCTAAAATAGCAATAAGTAGCGCTTGTGTAAGCTCTGGCTGGCCAATGATTTGTGTATCTAAGTACGTTTTTAATTGTGAAAATGCGTTAGCTGCCATAATAAGTGGACTGTCCTCGTCAGCTGGGTTTGTACCTAATAGTGTTAGGTGATAAATACTGACCTATTTATAAGGTTTATAATTGGGTAACTCAAGAGTTAGACTGTATTTTTTAAAATAGTTCGTTATTTTTTAACGATTTTTAGCGTACCACAAAACTTTGTAAATGCGTCTAAAAAAGCCTATTGTGATAGTCGTAATTAAACACTATTTATATAAATTTGTGTTTATCTATTGGCTTTAGTACACGGGTTGTTTAGAATCGAGGAAAACAAACAGGTCAGACCTGTCAGCGGGAGAGCATAAATGTCTAAGCAAAACATACTAAAAACACCAAAGGGCGACCGTATTGCCATAGTTAGCGGCTTACGTACACCTTTTGCAAAGCAAGCAACAGCGTTTCACCATGTACCTGCACTTGATATGGGTAAATTGGTGGTTAACGAAATGCTTGAACGATTAAATTTCAACAAGTCAGAAATTGATCAACTTGTATTTGGTCAAGTAGTACAAATGCCAGAAGCGCCAAATATTGCACGTGAAATTGTATTGGGCACAGGTATGCCGGTATCGGTCGATGCATATTCTGTATCGCGCGCATGTGCTACCAGCTTTCAGGCTATTGCTAATGTAGCAGAGTCTATTATGGCGGGGTCTGTAAGTGTAGGTATTGCAGGCGGCGCAGATTCGTCATCAGTACTGCCAATTGGTGTTAGTAAAAAGCTAGCAGGCAGCTTAGTTGATTTAAATAAAGCGCGTACGCTTGGTCAGCGCTTGAAAATATTTTCAAAACTGCGCTTAAAAGATTTATTACCAGTGCCTCCTGCAGTTGCAGAGTACTCAACAGGCCTTTCAATGGGGCAAACTGCTGAGCAAATGGCTAAAACACATAATATTAGCCGTGAAGATCAAGATGCATTAGCGCATCGTTCTCACTCACTTGCAACGCAAGCATGGGCTGATGGTAAGTTAAAAGATGAAGTAATGACGGCACATTTACCGCCATATAAAAGCTTTATTTCAGAAGATAACAACATTCGTAAAAACTCAACGGTTGAAGGCTACGCCAAGCTTAAACCTGTTTTTGACCGTCAGCACGGTACTGTTACCGCGGCAAATGCAACACCATTAACTGATGGTGCAGCGGCCGTACTTATGATGAGCGAAAGCAAAGCAAAAGCACTTGGCTATGAAATACTAGGCTACGTACGTAGCTTTGCATTTTCGGCAATTGGAGTAGAAAAAGACATGTTAATGGGCCCAGCTCATTCAACGCCTATTGCACTAGATAGAGCGGGTATTACGCTTGCTGATTTAGATTTAATTGAAATGCACGAAGCGTTTGCATCGCAAACACTTGCCAACATGAAAATGTTTGCTTCAGACAAATTTGCACAAGAGCATTTAGGTCGCAGCAAAGCAATTGGCGAAATTAACATGGATAAGTTTAACGTTAACGGCGGCTCTTTAGCATATGGTCACCCATTTGCAGCAACAGGTGCACGCTTAATTACGCAAAGCTTACACGAGCTTAAACGTCGTGGTGGCGGTTTAGCATTAACAACAGCGTGTGCTGCTGGTGGTTTAGGTGCAGCCTTTGTATTGGAGAGCGCGTAATGACTGATTCAGTATTTAATTTAGCGGTAGATGAAAACAAAATTGCCGTAGTAACGATTGATGTGCCGGGTGAGAAAATGAATACCCTGCGCAGTAGTTTTGCCGATGATTTAAAAGCGTTACTAGAAGACGCTAAATCGCAAAACGTAAAAGGCATGGTATTTATAAGCGGAAAAAGCGATAACTTTATTGCTGGCGCCGATGTGAAAATGCTCGATAGCGTTCAAAAGCGTGAAGATGCTTTAGCGATTAGCGAGCTATGTCATCAAGCGTTTTTTGATATGACAAAACTGCCATACACAACAGTAAGTGCGATTCATGGCGCTGCATTAGGTGGTGGTTTAGAGTTTGCTTTAGCATGTGATTACCGTGTTGGTACCGACAGTGATTTAACAAAAATTGGCTTACCAGAAGTACAACTTGGTTTACTTCCAGGTGGCGGCGGCACCCAGCGCTTAACTAAAATTGTTGGTATTCAAAAAGCACTAGAGTGGATGCTAACAGGTAAACAAATTCGTCCTACGCAAGCTAAAAAAGCAGGCGTGCTTGATGATTGTGTACCGCACAGTGTGCTGTTAAAAGTTGCAAAAGAATTTGCGACTAAGAAAAAGCCACAAGCAAAAGAGCCAAGGCTCGACAATATTAGTAAATTACTAGAGTCAAACCCGTTTGGTCGTAACTTTATCTTTAAAAAAGCAAAAGAAAACGTACTTAAAAAAACGGGCGGGCACTACCCAGCACCACTAGCTATTATTAAAGCAGTGCGAGCTAGTGTAGAGCTTGATGAGCTAAAAGCGTATAAAACAGAAGCTGAAAGCTTTGCTACACTTGTAATGAGTGACGAATCTAAAGCGCTTCGCGGTATTTTCTTTGCAACCACTGAAATGAAAAAAGAGTGGCGCAATGATGACGCACCCGCAATAAGCAAAACTGCTGTTTTAGGTGGTGGACTAATGGGCGCAGGCATTGCGCACGTAAGTGCTGTTAAAGCTAAAGTACCGGTACGTATTAAAGATGTAGCAGAGCAGGGCATTAGTAATGCAATGAGCTACACCTATAAAATTTTAGACAAGCGCCTTAAACGTCGTATTATGTCTAAAGCTGATGTGCAGTTAACGATGAACCGTATTACAGGTACAACTGACTACAGTGGCTTTAAACACATTGATTTAGTAATAGAAGCGGTGTTTGAAGATCTTGCACTTAAGCAAGGTATGGTTGCAGACGTAGAGCAGCAATGCCAAGCAAATACAATTTTTGCAAGTAACACGTCATCATTACCAATATCGCAAATTGCAGCGCAGGCAGCACGTCCTGAAAATGTAATTGGCTTGCATTACTTTTCACCAGTGGAAAAAATGCCATTAGTGGAAATTATTCCACACGAAGGTACGTCTCAAGAAACAATTGCCCGCGTTGTTAACTTTGCACGTAAGCAAGGTAAAACGCCAATTGTTGTAAAAGACATGGCCGGTTTTTACGTCAACCGTATTTTAGCGCCTTACTTAAACGAAGCTGCTAACTTAATGTTAGCAGGCGAGCCAATTGAAAAGATTGATGCAGCGCTTGTTGAGTTTGGTTTTCCGGTAGGCCCGCTGGCTCTACTTGATGAAGTAGGGATTGATATTGGCTCTAAAATTGCCCCAATTCTTGAAAAAGAATTAGGCGAGCGTTTTAAAGGCCCTGATGCATTTATGCGTATGATTGATTCAAAACGCCTTGGCCGTAAGTCTGGTCGTGGTTTTTATGAATACGATAAAAAAGGCAAAAAGGTTGATGAGTCAGTTTACGAACTATTGGGTGTTACCCCGGCTCCACGTTTAAACAAGAGCGAAATTGCTAAGCGTTGTGTATCGCAAATGCTTAACGAAGCAGTACGCTGTTTAGATGATGGCATTATTGCCAGCCCACGTGATGGCGACATCGGTGCAATATTTGGTATTGGTTTTCCACCATTTTTAGGTGGCCCGTTTAGCTATATGGATAAATTAGGCGCAAGTAAAATAAGCTCTGATATGTCTACATTAGCTAACAGCGATGTTAACTTTGCACCATGTGAATCACTGGTAACAATGGCAAGCTCTGGTGCTACTTTTTATAACGCAACACATGTTGAGGTTGTAGCTCCTGAAGTACAAAGCACTGAGTCACAAGAGCAAAGTGTAACTGAGCCTGAAGTTATTAAAGAGATTGAAACGAAAGAATAAAGTTTCTGCTATCTAAAAAAACCGCATTTAAATGCGGTTTTTTTATAGTTTTTATAAATAAATGAGGAGCTTAATGACATTATTTACACAAAGATTGAGCATGTATCAAATGGAAGAATCTGATTGGCCTCTTTTTCTAGCGCTTCATCGCGATCCTCAAGTCCTTAAGTATTGTTTTGATATGCCAATGGAGTCACTGGTAAGAAACCGCTTTGAGATACGCTTGCCTAAGTGGAATGCTAAATCACGTCATCCACTGTGTTTACTCATTATTAATAATCAAACAAAACAACCTGTGGGTGTTACAGGCTTTGCCTATGACGGAGAAACCGCAGAGCTTGGTTATTTATTATTGCCAGAGTATTTTAATAAAGGCTACGCGACAGAATCCCTAAGAGCTGTGATTGACTGGGCTTGGAAAGAATGTGGTATTAGGCAGTTTAAAGCAGTCGTAACGCGTGGCAATATTGGTTCTGAAAAGGTGCTTGGTAAGTGCGGTTTAACCCATACCGATACACTTTTTAAAGTGCATACAATAGGCGAAAAGTTATATGACGATTTAATTTATACGCTTAAGGTGTAGGGTTTTAATGGGCTAGTAGCCTAGCCCAAAAAGTGTTTACAAGTGAAGTGAAATAGCTTTTCGGTCTTTTTCTGGCATGTTTTCTACGACTAAATTAAATGAGTTATCAATCATTCTCTCAATTTCAACTTGTGGAATTGTGCCGTCTAAAATTACTGTGTTCCATAAGCGTTTATTCATATGGTAACCAGGGATCACTGCCGGGAAAATATCACGCAATGATATTGCTTCATCAGGATCGCACTTTAAGTTAAGCCACCAAATAACCTCACCATCATCATTCGTTTGACCGTCATTGCCAATAGCAAGAGTCGCAAACATTTTATGATTCACTTTATATACATCAACCTCTTGCGCAAATGGTTTTGTAACCTGAACAAGTGGTTTTTTAACTAAATACTCATGTACTTTTTTCTGGTCCATGATCCATTCCTTGAAGTCATACTCGGTAAAGCTACCATAGCAGTTTTTTTCACATTTGATTATATGTATTTTAGTATAAATTAAAATTTTACAAGCTAATACAACATGTAGCGTAAAACCAACGTAATTTTAGTTGAACAAAATCCAGTTCGTGGTATGTTTCTGGCAATCAAAAAAATAATAGGAATTCACACATGCCAAAGGCGAGTGATGTTAAAAAAGGTACTGCTATTGACTTCAATGGCCGCGTTTTAGTTGTAAAAGATATTGTGCGCTCTGTGCCGCAAGGTCGTGCTGGTGGTAGTTTATACCGTATGCGTTTATACGATGTGGTAACCGGTGGTAAAGTTGACGAAACATTCAAAGACAGTGACATGCTAACGCTGGCTGATTTAACACGCCGTGAAGTAATGCTATCGTACATTGATGGTGACGAGTATGTGTTCATGGATAATGAAGATTACACGCCTTATAACTTAAGCAAAGATGCTATTAGCGAAGAAATTTTATTTGTTAATGAAGAAACACAAGGCGTACACGTAATTGTTATTGATGGTGCGCCAGTAGGGCTTGATTTACCGTCAAGTGTTGAACTTGTTGTTGAAGAAACAGACCCATCTATCAAAGGTGCATCTGCGAGTGCTCGTTCAAAACCTGCACGTATGTCTACTGGCTTAAATATTTCTGTGCCAGAGCATATTTCAACAGGTGACCGTATCCGTATTAATACTGTTGAACACAAATTTATGGGTCGTGCTGAAAAGTAACTTGTAATACCAACCTGCATAAATCTTTGATCAATTTAACGAATTAAATTGCACTATAACGTCGTTAAAAGTTTTTTATTTAGAACAACTAGATATAAAAACTTTTGCCTAGTTCTAGCGTAATTTTCTTAACGTTAAATAGACCCCACATATAAGCAGATTGGTATAAATTATAATTTTAAAAGCCGAACCTGTGTTTAACAGGTTCGGCTTTTTTGTGCGCGCGGGGGATTTGTTACTTTAAATTTAATCACGTTAGCGTTAGAATAACCGCCGTATTTTTGAGCAACTTTAAAGGGTAATTTTGTTTATATTTTTACTAAGCATTACATTTATAGCTTTAATGTATTTAGAAGCCATTAAAAAAGGTATGCCAATTAAGCGATGGCTTATTTTAGGCGGTTTACTTGGCCCTGTGGCCTGGTGCTTGTTTAATCTACATTATCGTCGTGCTTTAGTTAGAAATGTAGGAATAAATGCATGTATATGGCGGCCTTAATTTATCGACGCCACATTTTTATTTTTTCTAATTAAGCTTGGGGCTGCTTTAGTTTGTTGCTGCTTTAAAAATTCAGTAAATTCACTTTTTGATAGTGGCTTAGAATAGTAATAACCTTGTACTGTTTCGCAATTAAGCTTTTTAAGTATATCAATTTGATGAGCTTGTTCTACACCTTCAGCAACTACATGCAAATCAAGGTTATGCGCAATAGTGACTATTGAGTCGACCATATTACGCCCACGCTCGTTGGTCATGTCATCTATAAATGCTTTATCTACTTTAAGTGTATTAAGCGGAAATTGCTTTAAATACGCTAATGATGAATAACCAGTACCAAAATCATCCATTGCTAAATGAATACCTCGGGCACTTAACGAACGCATAATTGCAATGGCTTCTTTAGGGTCGTCCATTACAGTACCTTCTGTTATTTCAAGCTCTAAAAAGTAAGAAGGTAATTCGTTTTTTTGCAAAATAACGTCAATACGAGAAGTTAAATCGGGGAGGCTAAATTGCTTTGCTGATAAGTTGACAGCTACTCGGCCGCTAAATAAACCGCTATCTAGCCATTCTTTTACGTCTCTGCAGGCTTTGTTTAATACAACTTCGCCAATTTCAATTATTTGGCCCGTTTCCTCGGCTATGGGTATAAACACGCCTGGACTAATAATACCTTTTTTGGGGGTGATAAAGCGTACTAATGCTTCCATTCCGGTTAGCTTGCCTGTGCGAATATTCATTTTTGGTTGGTAGTACACTTCAAAATGATCTTCTTTTAAACCAAAGCGCATGAGGTTTTCTATTTGTAGCCGTTTAACGGCTTGGCGGTTCATCGTGTCGTTAAAAAATAAGTAGCTGTTACCTTTCTTTTTAGCATGATACATCGCGGTATCTGCATTTTTTAAGAGCAGTTCAGGCGTATTACCGTCTTCTGGGAATAATACAATGCCTACACTTGAGGTGATTGCCAGTTCGTGGCCAGCCATTTTAAATGGTGTAGCAATGGCTGCCAAAAACTGTTTTGCCATGCGTGTAATTACATGTATGTCGTTAGTGTCAGACATTACAAGAGCAAACTCATCGCCGCCTAAACGATAAAATACATCATTTTCGCGGGTTAGTTTATTTAAGCGCATCGCTAATTTAGCTAATAAGCTGTCACCTAGTTGATGCCCTAACGAGTCATTTATTTTTTTAAAGTTATCTAAATCGAATACAAGCAAGGCGTGATGCGAGTTGAGCTTTACCAGCTTTTGCAAATCAGTAAAAAATAAATTTCGGTTAGGCAGACTGGTTGTGCGATCTCGATTCGATAAGTTATGTAACTGCGATTCGGCTTTTTTACGCTCTGTTAAATCTGAATAAACAACGACATAATTAGTTATTTGATTTTGATCGTTTTTAATTTCGTCTATCGATATTTCTATAGGCAATAAAACACGCTCACTATTACGAAGCTTCACTTCTTGTTGGATATGTTCGCGCTCTTTTACTATTTCAATAATTCTGTTTGTGTAGCTTGGCTCATACCCTGATAGGTTGAAATCTTTTCCTAAGTATTGCTCGCGTACGCCACCAAACAAGGTTAAAAAACTCGGGTTTATATCAACCAGTTTAAAGTTTTTATCATAAATTGCTAAGGCGTCAGTGAGCGATTCAACACATTTAGCAAAAAGGTTTAAGCGCTCTTCCGTTGATTTTAACTGTGATATATCGCGAACGGTACCTGTCATTCTAAGGGGTGATAAGTTGGCGTCTTTTTCAATTATTTTTCCGCGATCGAGTACCCAATGCCAACGACCAAATGTATCTTTGATTCGGTAGGTGGCTTCAAAAAAAGCAGACTGCTCTGCAAAGTGTACTTTTAACAAGTGCTCAACGTTATTAATATCGTGAGGGTGAATAAGGCCTTTGTTTGGCGGAAACCCCATTAAGGTAGTCGAATCCATTAAGTACTTATCGTTAATACGAATAACTTCGCCTGTTTTTATGTTCCAGTCCCAAAGTGTATCGCCGCTACCTTCTACAGTACTTTTAAGGCGTTTTTCCGAAAGACGGAGTTGACGACGTGAGCGTCTAAGTTTGTGGATTACAAATAACAGGTAGGGCAAAGCAAGCGCTATAATGGCGCTTGCTAGTATAAGTATATTGTCGGAGTTGTAATTAAATGATGACTCAAAGGCAAAAAGCTCAAATGAGTAAGCAAGTACTACAAGCATGCTTAGTTTTATTATTATTTTTATCATTTTTTTATTACTTCTAATTTACAAATGATAATTTAAAACAAGCTAAACCTAGTGTCAAAGAGATTGAGAGTAAACGGGCATATTTTGAGATTTATTGACTTTTGCCGAGCTTAAAAGCTCATATCTTGGTCTATTATCATCAAATAGGCTTAGTGCATAAACTTTTAGTTCTTTTAGGGTTAGCGCATTTAAGGCATCTAAAAGTCGTTGTTGCATATGAAATTCATGATCTCTATTACCTATAGCAAGCCATAACCGTTGTGAGCGTAGGCGCAGGTTTTTATCTTTTTCTGCAATATGAGTACTAAGGCCGTGTTTTTGCTGTTGCCAATCGTTTTCATCAAGTGCATCAATGTTATCAAGGTAGTTTTTAATAAAACGGTTATGTCGATGCAATAAAGTTTTTGCATCAAACTTAGGTGACTGCACATAAAATGCTATACCAGCACGCGTGTTAAATGGTGCATAACCTGCGCCTACTAAATAACCAAGTTGCTGTGTAGTTCGTAATTCATTAAAGTAATCTTGATTAATTAAATGATTTAACGCCATCATTTTTACTTTTTCGGCCACGCAATCCGTTTGCGCTTGATAGTAAATAACCATTGCATGGTCGTTACAAGGAAGCTCTAACTCGTAGCGAGTTACTTTTTTAATTTCAAAAAGAGGGCGTCTTAAATCTTCAATTATGGTTGCGTTTTTTAAGTGATTTGCGACCTTTTTTTGAAAGGCTATTGCATCACTTTGCTGCCAGTTACCATGTAAAAATGATTCAACATGTAGTGCTTTAAAAAAGTCTGTTCTGAACTCATTAAATTGCTGAAAACAGGTGTTTTTTAATGCCGATGCAAGCTCCCCAGGTTGTGGGTTCCAAGGCATTATTTTTGCGCCTAAAATGCTAAATAACTCACTGACTGGTTTGTTTTGGTTGCTATTGCGCCAATGCCTTACAAGCTGTTTTTTATATTCAGCAAAGCGTTTTGCACAGATCTCTACATTAAATAAAGCATCTATTAATTGATCAACAAGCTCTAACTGGCTAGATGAAAGCCCCGCGGTATGTAGAGTTAATCCACCTTGATGCGAGGTTAAGTGGTAGCTAAGTCCCGCAAGTTCTGCTGGATAAAATTGCTCGCCCACACTATCCATAAATAAATCTGTAAATAAGCGGGTGAGTGCCATATGTTTTACATCTTTTACGGCAAAATCAGAATCCATGGCCAAATAAAAATGGCCTTTAGCAACACGAAATGTGTTGTCTTGTTTAAACCAAAAGTCAAAACCGGGTTCTTTTACTAATAACTCGGGTTTTGTTTGTGGTTTTACGACATCAAATAACATCACTTCTTTTGTTAAATAAGGATTAGCTGTAGGTAGCAGCATTTCGCTCAACGGCTTATTTATCTCGCTAAGGGCATCAAGCCAACTAGGTGAAATATGTTCTACTTTATATGGTGTGTTGTACCATGCCGTTTTATGTTCAGGCTCTACATCTGGATGTATAAGTACGATGCGCATATTATGTGGCGTTAACCACTGCATGGCCATTTCGTGGGTCGCTTTTTTAAAGCCTTCCATTAAATAGTCGCCTTGCACGTAATTTGCTTCGTCGTAATGCTGCATATTAATGCTTAAATTACTGACCCAATCAATTAAGCGTGATTTTTCTTGGTTATCGAATGCTATTTGTAATAGATTTTTTTTATCTTGATATAAGCGCGGCAATTTTTCGGTGTTATCGTTAATTAAACAAATGTATTCAAACACCATTTCAATAATGTCTTCGAAGTATTCAATACCCTCATCGGTAAGCGCTAAGCTAATATTAAAATCTTTGAAGTTGCTGCCATTAATACCACCGCCAGCAGAAAGTGCATTGATCCAGCCTTGTTCTTTTAAAATAGAATAAAGAGAACCCGCGCCTTCATAGCCAAGTAAGTGGGCAATAAAACTTACTGTTTTATGGCGATAAAAGTCGTCAATATTAGGCATAGCAAAACTTATAATAAGTTTTTGCATATGCTTATGTGGCTCAATATGGAGTATTTTTCCTATGTCTTGTTTACGATAAAGTGGCTCACTGATCTCTGGCTTTTTAAGGTTTTTGTTGCCGTTAATTGCGCCAAAGTAAGTTTGAGTCCAGCTTTGTAGTGTGTCTAGTGTTTCGTTTGCGCAAATAACTAAGGTCATCCACTGAGCTTGGTACTGGCTATTAAAAAAGTCACGAAGCTCATCACTAATACAGCGCTCTCTGTCAGCTAAGGTTTGTAGGTTTCCTACAGAAAATTTAGCAAATGGATGAGCTGGATTTACCGTTTCTTTATGGGCTTGATAAATACGGCGACCGTCGTCTTTTATTTTTAGTTTAAACTCGGCTTCAATTGCGTTACGTTCTTTTTCTGTTTCGGCTGAATTTAAAAGAGGCGCAATAAAAAAGCGGCTAAATTGGGTAAGTGCTTGTTCAAATTCTTGATTGTTAATATCAAAAAAGTAACATGTATGCTCAGTGCCGGTCCACGCATTGGTGTTGCCGCCAGCTTGCGAAACAAAATTATTAAAACTACCTGAATCTGGATACTGGTCAGTGCCTAAAAAAAGCATGTGCTCTAAAAAGTGTGCTAGGCCTTGCCTATCAAGAGGGTCGTCAAAATGTCCGGCGTTAACTGCCATTGATGCTGCCGCTTTTGTAGAATCTTTATCTTGCACTAATAGTACTTTTAGACCATTGTCCAGTGTAAAGGCGCGGTATGCTCTGTTATCATTGCGGCTGATATTCAAATGATGCTCCTGAAACTAAACGTTTACTTGTTAACAACAGATGATGGCTTCAGGAAAGCGAAGTACAGCTTAAAGATTTACCTGAATCTCATGAAAGAACTATTTTAGAAATAAATAGATTTATATTGTTAATATAGCTGACAAACGGGCAAACTGGCTACTGTTTTATATTCTTTAATCGGTTGATTTTTTATGAAAACAATCCTAATAATGCGCCACGGCGAAGCAACACCCATGCAGGCTGATGATGCAGGTAGAAATTTAACCCAAGCAGGGCACGATGAAGCTGAAAAAATGGGCCTTTGGCTCAGTAAAGCACATTACCCTGATGCACTGTTAGTTAGTCCTTACATTCGAGCACAGCAAACAGCTGCAGGTGTGGCTAAAAATAACGTATTTAAATTTAGCGAAACCACGTCTGATATAATTCCCGAAGGTAAACCTCAAATTGCTGCTGACTACATCGAAACACTTATTGCTACTCACCCCCAATGCAATACATGGCTTGTTGTATCACATATGCCTATTGTAAGTTATTTAGTGGACCAGTTAAGCCCTGGCAATATGCCCATTTTTAATACGGGTGCTGTTGCTGTTATTAGTTACGATGAGCAAACCCAGCGTAGTAGTTATTTAAGTATAAATGCCCCAGAAAACGTTTAAATATAAATAATTGAGTAAAGTAAAATGACAATAGAACGTTTACAAACAGGTGCGCGCATGAGCCGCATTGTAAAACATAACGGCACTGTGTATTTATGTGGGCAGGTATGCGCCGACGCACAAAAAGATATCAAAGAACAAACTCAAACTATGCTTGATAAAGTAGAGGCATTGCTTAATGAAGCGGGAAGTTCAAAAGAACATATGCTTAGCGCGACTATTTATGTAAAGAGCATGGAATACTTTGCTGATATGAATGCAGTATGGGATGCGTGGGTAACCGAGGGTTATGCACCAGCACGTGCCTGCGTAGAAGCTAAAATGGCACGTGATGCACTGCTTGTTGAAATTTCAGTCGTTGCAGCTTTAAAAGAATAATAGCTTTAATGACTTGCTCCCCCGTTGTACTCATCACTGGCTCTAGTCGAGGTATTGGCGCAGCTACCGCATTATATTTTGCAAAGCACGGTTATAATGTTTGCATTAATTATAAAGCAGATTTAGCTAGTGCAATATTGGTGGCAGAAAAAGTAAAGCAATTAGGCGTTGAGGCTGAAGTAATTCAAGGTGACGTGTCACTAGAGGCTGACGTTTTAGCTTTATTTATGCATATAGATAAAGTCTTTGGTCAACTTGATGTACTAATAAATAACGCCGGTATTTTAAAACCACAAATGCCTTTGTTAGAAATGAGTGCTGAGCGCATAAACGAAGTTTTGACTACAAATATTACCAGTGCTTTTTTATGTAGCCGTGAGGCAATAAAGCGAATGGGAAATAGCGGTAGTATTGTTAATGTTTCATCGGGGGCCGCTAAAACGGGCTCTCCTAATGAGTACATTGATTATGCAGCATCTAAAGGTGCAATGGACACATTTACTATTGGCTTGGCAAAAGAGGTGGCAAGTAAAGGTATTCGAGTTAACTCGGTTAGACCTGGGCTTATTTACACTGATATGCATAGTGATGGCGGCGAAAAAAATCGAGTCGATCGTCTTAAAAGTAAATTACCCCTTGGCAGAGGCGGTACACCCGAAGAAGTTGCTGCAGCAATTTACTTTTTAGCTTCGGAGCACGCTTCTTTTACAACGGGTAGTTTTGTTGATGTAGCCGGCGGTTTGTAAGCTAAAGTAATACAGCTAGCCAAAACGTAAAGCTAATAACACTTAATATAGTAGAAAGTACGACAGCCCCAGCAAGAGTAGCTTCATGCTGCTTTATTTGACTCGCAATAAGATAAGCATTTACGCCAACAGGGGATGCGCTCAAAAGCACTAATACATTGAGTATTTGCGTGTCTAGTTTAAATACATAAGTGCCTACCAATAAAACTAGCGCAGGCAATAAAAATATTTTTAAAATTGATGCTATTAACGCGGGTTGCCAATTTGCTGATATTTTATAAAAAGCTAAGTTTGCACCAAGTACAAATAGCGCACAGGCAATTGCTGGTTTAGCTAATAGCTCCAAACTATTTGCTAAGTCGGTGAACAGTGTTACTCCTAATATGTTTAATATAAGCCCGCATCCAATACTCAGTACTATTGGATTTAACACCATACTTTTCCCAAAATGCGACCACGAAAATTTATCGCTACTGCCTTTAGCGCCTATTAAAAAAGTAAGTGCAAATAACAATGTGCTATGAAAAGTAATGATCATAAACGCAATGGCTATCATCTCTTTGCCAAGCGATGCAATAACAATAGGAATACCCACTAACACCATATTTGAATAGCTAGAAGCAAGTCCAAAGACGCCGTGTTGTTGGTAATTTTTTAAATACTTTTTATTTAAATAAAAGCGGTCAATTAAAATACCCACCCCAAATACACTCAGAACCGGTATGTAAAAACTCAAAAATGCAAAAAGGCTAATGCTTTGCTGTAAGTTAATTTGCGACATATTTAACAATAAAAAAGCAGGCAAACTAATATAAAAAGTAAATTTACTTAAGCCTGCAATATGCTGCTTTTCGAAAAATTTTAATCGGCAACAGCTGTAACCAAACGCCACAATAAAAATGAGCGGAAAAATAATTGAAAAAATATGCACGTAGTTACATCCTAGTAATAGCTATAGTTAGCGTCTAAATTCATCACTTTGCGGTAAATTAATTAGTATGAGTACAGCGCCTCTACCACCATATTCGAGAGGGGCTTGGTGCATCGCTATTACGTCAGGGTGCTGTACTAAGTACTGAGGCACTTTGTGCTTTAGTACGCCNCCGCCAATACCGTGCACTACACATGCACAATAGTAATGCTGCTTTTTACATTCGTGAATGAGTCCAGCGAGTTCATCTTTAGCAAGTTCTTTATTTAAGCCATGTAAATCTAGCGTCAAATCGGGTGCAAAGTCACCACGGCGAAGCTGTTTAGCTAGGAAGGTATCTTGGCCTGGTTTTACATATTTAACCGTGCCGTGGGTGTCTATATCGGGAATATAAACGTCTGAGAAGAAAAATTCAGATTGAGCCTGCTTTTTTTGCTGGGCAAATTGCTTAGCTTGTGACACCTTAGGCTTTGTATCAAAACGATGAGTATCTTGTTTAAATACTTTGGCGCCTGTGATCGTTTGACGAAATAAGCTTATGTCGTCATTGCTTAGGGACGAATGTGATGGAGTGTCTTTTTTCATAACTATTACCTAAACAAAAAAACGTAAAAACGCAGCGCAAAAGGCGGTACAATACTTAAATGAGGGGCAATTGTAATTTGCCCAGCGCAGATAGGCAATGCAATCGTCTTAAAGACTCAAAACAGTCAGTAAGCTAATACAGGTAAAAATATATGAGCGATTTACAAATAGAAGAAGCAACACTCGAAGAAGCCGTTGCAGAACTGTCAACTTTACATGACTGGTTACGTTGGACTACAAGCCAATTTGCAAGTAGTAGTATATTTTTTGGACACGGTACAGATAACGCATGGGATGAAGCTGTAAGCTTATTACTACCTGCGCTTAGCTTGCCTGTTGATGCGCCAAAAGAATTAATGCACGCGCGTTTAACAAGCACAGAAAAAAACCGACTTGCGGGTCTTATTGCAGAACGTATTAACGACTGCACACCAGTACCTTACTTAACAAACATTGCATGGTTTGCGGGTATGCCATTTTATGTGGATGAACGTGTACTTATACCTCGCTCACCGTTTGCTGAGCTTATCAGCAACCGCTTTACACCCTGGCTTGAAGAGCCACAATCGGTCAACCGCATATTAGATTTATGTACGGGGTCGGGTTGTATCGCAATTGCACTTGCTCAAGCTTTTGAGGAAGCACAAGTTGATGCGGTAGATATATCGTATGAAGCGCTTGAAGTGACAGATATTAACATTAACGATTACATGTTAAGTGATCGTGTGTTACCCATTCAGTCCGATGTATTTAGCGGTGTACCAGGTCAAAAATACGACCTAATAGTTGCAAACCCACCGTATGTTGATGCAGAAGATATGGCTGACCTGCCACGTGAATTTCATCATGAGCCAGAGCTTGGACTTGCATCAGGCCACGATGGTTTAGATGTAACCCGTACTATTTTAAGTGAAGCGAGTGAACACCTAACTGATAACGGTTTGTTATTTGTAGAAGTTGGTAACTCTATGGTACATATGGATGCACTGTATCCGGGCGCGCCGTTTGAATGGATTGAATTTGAACAAGGCGGCTTAGGTGTATTTGTAATTAGCAAAAAGCAGCTAGATGAGTATTTTGCAAAATAAGTAAAAAATGAATAGCCAAGCCGTGTGCTTGGCTATTGGTAGTCATTAGGAATGAGGAAAGTTAATGGCAGGTAATAGCATTGGACAGTTATTTAAAGTGTCCACCTTTGGTGAGAGCCACGGCGTTGCATTAGGCGGCGTTGTTGATGGTACTCCCGCAGGTCTTGAAATCACAGAGGCCGACTTACAAATTGATTTAGATCGCCGAAAACCAGGCCAAAGCCGTTACACAACGCAGCGCCGCGAAAGCGATCAAATAAAAATATTAGCAGGCGTTTTTGAAGGTAAAACCACAGGTACCAGCATTGGTTTATTAATTGAAAACACCGATCAACGTTCGCAAGATTACGGCAAAATTAAAGATGTATTTCGCCCAGGTCATGGCGATTACACGTATTGGCATAAGTACGGCCTGCGCGATTATCGTGGTGGCGGNGGCAGGCGCTATCGCTAAAAAATACTTAAAGCAATTTCATGGTATTGAAGTTAAAGCATGCTTAAGCCAGCTAGGTCCTATTAAGGCGGAAACGTTTGATTGGGACGAAGTTGAAAATAACTTATTCTTCTTCCCTGATGCAAGTAAGCTTGAAGCGCTTGACGAATATATGCGTGACCTTAAAAAGCAAGGTGACTCAGTTGGCGCTAAAGTAAAAGTAGTGGCAAGCAACGTACCAGTAGGTCTTGGTGAGCCAGTATTTGACCGCCTTGACGCTGAACTTGCACACTCATTAATGAGTATTAATGCAGTTAAAGGCGTTGAAATTGGTGATGGCTTTGACGTAGTTGAGCAAAAAGGCTCTGAGCATCGCGACGAGTTAACCCCTGAAGGTTTTACATCAAACCATGCGGGTGGCGTACTTGCCGGTATTTCGACAGGGCAAGACATTATTGCTTCTATTGCGCTAAAACCAACGTCGAGTATTACCATCCCAGGTAACAGCATTAATACAAGCAACGAAGCGGTTGAGATGATCACCAAAGGTCGTCACGATCCGTGTGTTGGCATTCGTGCAATCCCGATTGCTGAGGCAATGATGGCTATTACATTAATGGATCACTTATTGCGTCAACGCGGACAAAATCCACATGTAAACCACGAACACGGGCCAATTAATGGCTCAGTGTGATTAATTTATTTTTTAAATTAAACTGAGTGGTTTAGTGTATTAGAGCACGGTTTTATATCGTGCTTTTTTACGTTTACTCTTTTATAAATCAAGTTTTGTGACTATTAAAAATTTGCAGTGATTATTTCACTAACTCTTGTTTTATCGGATTATGTGGTTGCTTGCTCGGTGTTACAGTACTAGGTAACTGAATCAAATACAGAAACCAATATTGTTGCTGTCATTAAGAGGGGGATATAACTTAAATACGAAGTGGTTTTTATATTTTTAAGGGGGCTGTACCCCCAAGTTTAGCTTAAAATTTTAATAGCGGTAATGAGCTATTTTTTTGATCCGTCCAATGTACTAACTCAGTTTTTGGATAGGATTTCATCGGCGATAAATCACTTACCTTAATAGCATCTAAAAATAGTTGATTACTTGTTAACACAACCCACTCCGAACTTAAAGCGGTGAGCTTTGTTGAATTATGTTTAAATTTTATTAATGCTTTTGCAAAGTTAGTACTATGCGCTTGGAGCACTGGTAGTAAATCTATATGGTTATTTGATATATGGATAACTAAAATACCGTTTTCACTTAATCGTTGCCAGTAAAGCTCAAACGCTTCCTGAGTTAATAGGTGGGCGGGAATTACATCACTTGAAAATGCATCAATAACCAAGGCATTCATTAAAGGGGCATTGTTTTTAAGCTCGTTTACTAATGAAACTCTGCCATCACCAATGGTTACATTTACTTTAGCTGGGCTGTTTTTAAGATAATCAAAATACGTATTAGCCATTTTGTATACTGCGGGGTTTAGCTCATAAAAATGGACTGTATCGTGCTTGTCAGCCAGGCTAGCCAATACTCCTGCACCTAATCCTACGACTCCCATGCTGAGGTTTTCTTGGCTTTTAAGTATCGCGAGCGACTTAGCTACGCCAGTGTGCTGATGATAGTAACTGTTAGTGAGTGAATTTTGACCATGCAAAGGCTGCGAACCATGAATTGTGGTGCCATCAATTAAACGTCTTTGCGCAAGTTCTGCAGTATTGATATCTTTTACTGTGAGGTAGCCATAAAAATTTCTTTGTGATGCAACGTTATATTGATTGAAACTAAAATAAAGAACGAGATAACAGCCACACCACAGAGCTGACGCGCCGATTAGCAGCGTATTTATTTTTTTTAATTTAGTTATTTGAATGTAGCTAATGAGAGTAAGTAGTACTGCCAAGCTGACTATATATTCGGTCATTTGTTCAAATAACACCGGAGCAAGTAACGTGGTAAATAAGCTGCCAAGCGCGCCACCTAAAGCAATATACAGGTAAAAGTGTGTTAGCAATGTGCTTTGTGGTGCAAGTTCTCTAAGTTCACCGTGGCAAATCATGCAGCCAGTAAATAAAATAAAGCTATAAATTATAATTTGTGAAACAGCGTTAAATTGGCTCCCTAAAAAGTACATTATCAACCCTGCAAACGCGCTTAATATAAAAGCATATACCCAAACAGAACGGTTATAGTTGTTTTTACTGGCAAACGTATAGCTAAAAGTCACTAAATAGATAGCAAGCGGCACGACCCATACAAGTGGCATTGGTGGGATATTAGTGCTGATCATTTGTGTTGTCGCAATTAACATGATTGAGCTTGTCGCGGATAAAATAATCCAAAGTACATTTGGTTTTTTTGACATTTTTTTTGTAAGCGGTAACGGTGATTTATTTTTTTTGGTGCTCATGCTCAATAGCTTATAAGCTAAACAGATTAATAGCATGCAGTAGATAAGCAGCCCTATTTGCCAGTAATTTTTTTGTTGCTGCAGTGAAAAAAACACCTCAAATATAATTGGGTAGCTTATTAAAGCCAATAAAGAGCCTAGGTTAGAAACCGAATACCAATGATAAGGCACTGTATTTTCACCGCGCTCTATGTACCATCGTTGCATAAGCACACTTGTGGCACTTAGCAACATAAATACTAAGCCAATTTGATTCAGCAAGTTTACCATCACTGACCAGTTGGGGGTTAAAGTAAAATTAACTTGGAACTTGTTAAGGCTAATTAAACTTGCTAAAACAACGAGCGAAATATGGATTACTATTTGTTTTTTTAGTGGATAACGACTTAAAAAGTGTGCATAAAAATAGCCAAGCAATAAAACAGTTTGATAAAAAAATAGACTGGCAGACCACACCGATGCCCCGCCCCCAAATCGAGGTAACAGCTCTTTAGATAACATAGGTTGAATTTGAAATAGCAAAAAGGCGCTAACAAAAATGGTTAAGATAAATAAGATACGAAGCATGGATTTTAATTGTTAATGAATAATGCGATCAGCATTACGGATAACAGATTAAGCAGCAATGGAATTACCCTAGAGTTTCTCTTAAGAAAACCTTAATATATGATTTATAGTAATTTATTGGAGTAGTCAGTGGGCCGTTTTGTAATAGGGGAATTTGCTATAGATGTAAGCCGCTGTAAAATATCATCAGCTGACACAGAGCAAGTCGTTGAACCCAAAGTCATGGATGTATTGCAATATATGTATTCACATCGGGGCACTGTGGTTAGCCAAGAACAAATTTTTTCAGCCGTATGGCCAAATGCTACATTTAGCCCCAGCTATGTGCAGCGCTGTATTGCATTGCTTAGAAAAGCATTGGGTGAAGATTCAAAAAATCCACGGTATATTATTACTCACCCTAAACGAGGCTATAGCCTTGAGGTAGACGTTGCTCAGCTTAATAAACCCAAGTGTATATACTTATCAGTGTTGGTAATTTTAATGGTTACACTGGGTGGGATCGCAAGTTGGCTTTACCCCGATACACCTCAGGTAAAGACACGTTTTACTAAATTGATGCCTATTTCTTCGAGTGAAGAAAATGAATCGAGCACTTCTTTGTCACATAATGGTGAATATATAGCCTTTGTGCGTGGTGATAAGTCAAAGCAAGCTATTTGGTTAAAAAACTTACGCTCAGGAAAAGAAGTTAAATTAACACAAAAGCAATCAACCTATCACAGCCTAGGGTGGAGCAGTGATGACAGTGAAATCGCATTTGTGAATCAGGATGATACCCAAACATTGGGGTATTTCACTTTAGACAAGCTGACATTACAATCTGCAAACTATAGAACAATTTATACTTTTAAAGACTTTAAGGTTACGAGCCAGCAGTTAGAGTGGGCGAATAACAATAATATTTATTTCATTGAAAAACGCCAAAGCGATAATCATACTCAACTAAGTACAATTGATTTAACAACCCAAGTAAAACGTGTTGTTAAGGAAGCTGCTGGGCAAGATTGGATGATGTTACATGCATTATCACCGAGCCAGCAGTATATTGCTCTAGCTTCTGAATCTGGTCAAAACCAATACAGAATTGATTTGTTCGATATTGAAACAAGCTCGACTAAAACATTAGCAACGGTTGAAGATGGAGTGCAGGGGTTGAGCTGGCACCCCAATGCACAACAATTATTGATTAGTAATAAACATCAACTTCAGCTATTAAATTTACAGGGTCACCTGACTAAGTTGGCGTTTAATAACTACCACATTATTAGAGACGCGCATTTCTCGTTGTCAGGTAACGACATTTTAATGGAGTTAGTAAAGGTTGATGTGGATATTATCCGCTCAACTCGTCAAGAGCCAACGCAATTCGAAACGCTTGTAGATACCTCTTCAGTCGACTTTTTACCGGTTTACTCTCCCGATTCGTCTAAATTTGTATTTGAATCTCACCGATTTGGTACAAAGCAATTATTTTTGTATGAGAATGGGACGCAAACGCTGATTTTTTCTAACCCAAACAATGAAGAATTATTTGGTATAGTGTGGTCAAAAGACGGTGAGGAAGTGATCACTGCCAGTAAAAATACACTATTTAGAATTAATCTAGAAGAAGAAAGCTTTCAGAGTATTCCTCATTCCTACCATTCATTTTATCTACGAGAAATGTATCACCACGAAGCTGCTATTTTAGTTTCTTATCGCGCTGCAGACGGTGTTACTTTTCACCCTGCTAAATTTGATTTAGAGACGCTTGAATTAACACCTTATACAGGTTCAGGAAAGCGCTTGGCGTGTTATGCAATGGATATTGATGAACAGGATCTGGTTTACTTTTCTAATGATAAACAAGTATTTAGGCTTAACGAAAAAAATGAGTTAGAAATTATTTGGGAATCACCAACAAAAGAGATTATTGGTTTGGCCGTTCACGAAACGGTTATGACAGTAACACTTGCAGATAAAGACGGGTATGAGATGAATGAAATAGACTTTAATACAGGAAGGAGTAAGGCGATCTTTAAAGGCAAAGATGATGGGGAGATGTTAATAAACGCATCTCATGACTTTCAGCAGTTTCTTTATTTAACAGAGCCTAAAAGAATACGTACCTTAGTACGCTTAAATTAACAGCTTTAATGAATGAGTAGGGTTAATTTATGATTATTAAAGTGAGATTTTATGAATAATAGCGCTAAACAAAAAGCAATACTCGCAAGACTAGAGCGATTCAGTAAGTTAACTGATAGCAGCATTGGCATTCCTTTTACTAAATTTAATATAGGTTTGGAGGCTGTGATTGGTTTAATTCCCGTTATAGGTGATGCCGCAGGGCTAATTTTATCAAGTTATGTACTTATAGAAGCCCAGCGTTTAGGTGTGAGTAAACGTATAAAGACTAAGATGATTATCAATATGCTCATAGACTTTGTGGGCGGTTTAGTGCCATTTTTTGGTGATATTTTTGATGCCTTTTTTAAAGCTAACACGCGTAATACACAACTATTAAAAAAGCATTTAAACAAGCAGTTGAGTGAGTAATTAATAGCTTTAAGTAACAGTTAGCAAAGAGACTTTAAACAAAATGTTGTTGGTTGTTAAATCACCTAGTAAGGTAGGAGCGTCTATTCACTTTGGTATCTACAATATGCAATTATTTATCGGTAATAAAAACTACTCTAGCTGGTCATTACGCGCATGGTATTTAATGAGTAAATTTGATGTTGAGTTTAGTGAAACCCAGCTGGTACTCGACACCCCCGACTTTTACAATGAACTAAAAAAGACCTTTGCTGTACAAAAAGTTCCAGCGTTAATTGATGGCGATTTACAGGTATGGGATTCGCTAGCAATTTGTGAATATATTAACGATGCTTACTTATCAGGCGCTGCATGGCCAAAATATATTACCCAAAGAGCTAAAGCGCGTGCACTAAGCGCTGAAATGCATTCAGGCTTTATGGCACTGCGTAACGAAATGCCAATGAATATAAGAGCAACCCGTAAAGTAGACCTATCGAGCGAAGCACTGAAAGACATAGCCCGTATAGACGAGATATTTGCACAGCAACAAGATGTGTTTCCAAATGAGTGGTTTTTTGGTGACTTTAGTATTGCTGATGCCATGTATGTGCCTGTTGTACTGCGCTTAAAAACCTATCAAATTACGTTATCGCCAGAGGCGCAGCAATATTGTGACTTTGTTATGCGCTGCCCAGTATTGCAAGGATGGATCACTCAGGCATTAACCGAAACCGACATAGTAGACTGCGACGAAGCAGGAAAAGACGTTTGACACCCTCACCACTTTTACTTTAAAGGTAAAAGCCCGTACAATTCGTCTCGTTTTTAGTGCGCTAATATTGCGCTGTAACCGAGACGAATTAATCAATTTTTATGCATCAAATAGCTGATCTAATTTCAATTTTTGAACGCACTTTTTATCAAAGTCATAATACATGTCTGATAAAAGGCGATTTTGAACCTGTGTATTTACCAGCAACAGAGCAGGTGCCATATCACCAAGTTGTATTTGCGCATGGTTTTTATGCCAGTGCATTACATGAAATAGCACACTGGCTGGTGGCCGGTGATGCACGTCGGTTATTAGAAGATTACGGCTATTGGTACTGCCCAGACGGGCGCGACAAACAAAAACAAGCTGAGTTTGAAAACGTAGAAGTAAAGCCCCAAGCTATAGAGTGGTTATTAAGCACCGCAGCAGGGTTTAATTTTAATGTGTCGGTGGATAACTTAAACGGCGAGCAAACGTGTCGGTTTGATTTTCAGCAGCGAGTACATGCACAGGTGTTATCGCTAATCGAAAATGGCTTTAACTCTCGTACAGAGTCACTTTTAAAAGCACTCTCTGATTTTTATAATACACAGTGGCCATTAACAGTGCAGCAATTTAATTGGCAACATCCGAAGGAGCTTTGTAATGGCGTTTAAATTAGGTTTAATTGTAAACCCAGTAGCGGGTTTAGGCGGAACAGTTGCTTTAAAAGGTAGTGATGGCGCACACACAGCCGCTAAAGCAATCGAATTAGGTGCAGAACCCAAAGCAAATAGCCGTACAAAAGCAGCGCTTGAAGTGCTATTGCCTTATAAAGAGCGCTTAACCATTTACACCGTTAACGGTGACATGGGTGAGCAAACAGCAAAAGCCTTGGGCTTTAATGTAGAGGTTGTATACAACTCTGAAGTAATAACAACCCCAGATGACACAGAACAAGCAGCAAAAGTACTTAAAGACTTTGGTGTTGATTTAGTTTTATTTGCTGGAGGCGATGGTACAGCGCGTAATATTTGCCATGCAATCGAAGATACCATTCCCGTACTTGGTATTCCTGCAGGCTGTAAAATTCATTCTGGTGTATACGCCATTACACCCAAAGCAGCAGGGCGCGTAGTCGAAATGCTGGTTAAAGGTGAGTTAGTTACCTTAGCTGATGCAGATGTAATGGATATAGATGAAGATGCTTTCAGACAAGGCACAGTAAAAGCAAAGCGCTACGGCGAAATGCAAACACCTAGCGAAGTACGCTATATGCAAGCGGTTAAAAATGGCGGTAAAGAAACCGACGAACTCGTACTTGCCGACATTGCAGCGCATGTTGTATCGCAAATGGATGAAGACACATTTTATATAATGGGTAGCGGCTCAACGGTTGAGGCCATAATGGAAGAAATGGGTCTTGAAAATACGTTACTTGGTGTTGATTTAATAAAAGATCAAACCTTAGTTGCCCAAGATTTAACGGCTAAGCAATTGCTTGAGCTTACACATGATCAAAGTACTAAGTTAGTCATTACGCTCATTGGCGGGCAAGGGCATATATTTGGCCGTGGTAATCAGCAATTGAGCCCTGCGCTTATACGTGCAATTGGCAAAGAAAACATTATTGTAGTAGCAACTAAAACAAAACTACAAGCGCTTAATGGTCGCCCCCTTATTTGTGACACCGGCGATGGCGAATTAGATGATGAATTAACGGGTTATATTAAAGTAACCACCGGATTTAACGACCATATTATGTATGCAGTAGGGCACCAAAACCTTGAAAATACAGGTGCTTTGCAAAACCAGGAGATTAATAAATGAGTTTAGTGAACTATATCGATGCAGCCCAGCAGTACTTCGATGATTTAGTAATAAAAGCAACTGACGATGAGTTATTTGCAGGCGGCTATTTACGAGGTCATTTTGATCTTGCAGTTGGTTATGCCGAAGTAGAAAAGCTGACAATCAGTATAGATGAACTAAACGAAACTGTAGAGCAGAGCTTAGTTAAAGCGTATCGTAATGGTGAGCTTAACGAAGAAGATAAGACATTAGTTGCACGCTTGTGGGAAGAAGTTAAAGCCCTCGCTTAAAAGTAAGTGATACAAAAAACACGATTTGTTTATCACTATCGTGTTTTTTTGTGCCCAAAACTTTCAAAGCTGATTTTTATGTTAATTTACTGTTTTGTTTTTATGCGATATTGTTACTAAAAATAAATTTTAGGAACGATAAGAATGAATAATAATCAAGACGCTTTACCTTCAGGGGTTGTTGCGCGTTTTTTAAATTTTGTTGAGCGGGTTGGCAATAAGCTTCCAGATCCAGCCGTAATATTTCTGTTTGCAATGTTATTAATTTGGTTTTTGTCGTGGTGGTTTTCAGGTGTAAGCTTTGATGCAATAGATCCACGTACCGGTGAAGCGATTATTATTAATAATATGCTGGCAAGTGATTCGCTCGCTACCTTTTTATCCTCTATGGTAAAAACCTTTACCGGCTTCGCTCCCTTAGGTGTCGTTTTAGTAGCTATGTTAGGTGTAGGTGTTGCTGAGCATTCGGGCTTTATTAATACTGGCCTTAAGTTAATGCTTAAAGTTACTCCTAAAAAGCTTTTAACGCCTTCAATCATCTTAGTGGCCATTGTTAGCCATACCGCTACTGACGCAGGTTATGTATTAGTTATTCCACTTGCCGGTGTTATATTTTATGCTGCAGGACGCCATCCGCTTGCGGGTATTGCAGCGGCATTTGCAGGAGTCAGTGGTGGTTTTGGGGCTAACTTTATTCCATCAGGGATTGATCCATTACTACAAAGCTTTACCCAAAGTGCGGCGCAAATAATTAATCCTGCAATGACAATTAACCCGTTAAATAACTGGGCATTTGCTTCAGCATCTAGCTTATTTATTGTGGCATTGGGCTGGTACATTACCGATAAAATTATTGAACCACGTTTACAAAAAACAGCAGTTGATGGTGCTAAAGAGGATTTACCTGTATTTGAAGATGCACGTAGTGATGAAAAACGTGCCTTTTATATAGCCAGTACCGTGATGATTGCAGGACTTGCGTTATTAGCATTTGTCTCTGCCCCAGACGATTCTGCAATGCGCAGTAGCGATGGCTCATTAACTAATTTTAGCTCGCCATTAATGCAATCTATTGTACCGTTAATCTTTTTATTATTTTGGATACCCGGCGCGGTATATGGCTTTACCGTAGGCACATTTAAAACCTCTAAAGATATGATAGATGCTATGAGTAAAGCGATGAGCGGCATGGCATATTATATTGTTATGGCATTTTTCTGTTCGCTATTTATTGCTGCATTTAGTAAATCAAATTTAGGTGCATTACTCGCAATCGAAGGCGCGCAGTTATTAAAGGCAATGGAATTGCCAAGTGCAGTAACGGTTGTGGGCATTATCTTTTTAACAGGCTTTGTTAACTTGTTTGTAGGTTCAAGTTCAGCAAAATGGGCATTACTTGGCCCTATTTTTGTACCGATGTTAATGCAACTTGGCATTTCACCAGACTTAACTCAAGCCGCTTATCGTGTAGGTGACTCAAGCTCTAATATTATTACACCGTTAATGCCATACTTCCCATTAGTGGTAGTGTACTGTCAAAAGTATGTCAAAGGCACCGGTATAGGCACTTTAATTGCTATTATGCTGCCGTACTCAATCGCCTTTATGATTGGCTGGAGTATCTTTTTATTAGGTTATTGGGCACTTGGTATTCCTTTAGGTTTAGATGCAAGCTACATTTATCCAGCATTGCCTTAACCTAAACCTTTATGAACCTCACTCACTTGAGTGAGGTTTTTAAATAAAAGTCCTGTAATGTAAAAGTAAGTCTAAGTTACCTTTCTAAATCTCTCACTATATAGCCAAATAAACTGGCCTCTCCAACAATATACACATAATCATTTTTGTTGTTCATTATTGTAGACTTATCGTCATACCACCTAAAATCATGAATCTTATTCGTTTTAGGGTCTTTGAAGTATAAACGAGTACAGCTATCTTCATACTCAGTGCCACACTCTTGTACATCGGTCAGGATGTATTCTTTATACCAATAGTCGCCTTGTGTGTAGTAAGCCCATAATTTAATAGGATCAGAGATAAAAATATAGAGTATTCCATAGATTAATAAAGGGGATAATGGGTACCAATTTCATTTTTGTATCTGAAAAATTGTATTTAAGTGATTCTCTATATTTACTGCAGCGTTTGTATTTATTGAATATAAGTATATTTAAATAGATAAATAGTGCGCAACAGATAATAGGGAGGGCTATAAAGAAAACAACGTCGTATAGCTCATTTGAGATGAATGGTGGATCTGTAAAGTCCATTAAAGTATGAATAGTGATGCATAATAAAATGGAGAGTATTATTGCTACAAAGAGCAAGTTGTCGTAAATCTTTTTCAATTTTTAATTCATCCGTGAACTATAGCCTTTGTTTAGTTTACAGAATTTTTGTTATTTTAAAAATCAGAGGAATATATTTTTAGGCATTAAGTAACCCGAACTCAAGCTAAAAAAACTATCTCAAGCTGCTATTGAATTGACGCGAAGGTTTACTTTGTATTCACTGTGGCAGCAGCATAAAAACAAAAAAACCTTGTCACTTTCGTGGCAAGGTTTTTTTATTAAAGAGTCGTTGCTTATTTAGCTGTGAAGCTTACTGGGCGACGTTCTTTACGAGGGCCAGTACGCTTATCACCGCGTTGGCTATCGTCTTTATCTTTACTAAAGGTGCGCTTTTTGTCACCAGCTGGACGCTCAGAGCGTTCTGCACGTGGCTCAGCAGGGCCTTGATCTTGTGTAATTGTTAAGCCCATAGGACGTTTACAAATAAACACTTTTTGGAAATGATCAAGTACATCTTTAGGCATGTTTTGCGGTAATTGAACCGTACTGTGATTGTCGTGTAAACGAATATCACCAATAAACTTGCTTGAGATGTCAGCTTCGTTAGCTATAGCACCAACAATGTTCTTAACCTGAACACCGTGTTCACGACCTACTTCGATACGGTAAGTATCCATAGGACCTGCATCACGACTGTTACGTTCGCGAGGTTTACGCTCAGCGCGTTCACCACCACGTTCGCCGCCACGTTCGTTACGACGTCCACGGTCACCACCGCGATCATTGCGGTCGTTACTACGTGGGTTGCGATCGTTACGCTCGTTACGTTCACGAGGTTGAATCTTAACTTCTTCAACTTTAATTGGAGACTGTTGCTGTGCTAAACACAGTAACGCACCCGCTAAGCTTTCAAGAGGAAGTTCAAGTTTTTCAGCCATGTTAGTAGCTATCTCGTTAAAGAATGTAATATCTTTGTTTTCAAGCGCAATAGTTAATTTTGCTTGTAACGCTTCAATACGTTTTTCTTCAACGATTTTTGCAGTTGGTAATTCAACTTGTGCAATTTCAGACTTCGTATGACGAATGATATTTTTAAGTAAATAACGTTCGTTATGTTTTACGAATAAAATTGCTTTACCAGTACGACCAGCACGACCTGTACGGCCGATACGGTGAACGTAGGCTTCAGAATCTTGTGGTATATCGTAGTTGATAACTAAGCTTAAGCGGTCAACATCTAGACCACGAGCAGCAACGTCTGTTGCAATAACAACATTTAGCATGCCGCTTTTTAAGCGTTCTACAGTGCGTTCACGTGCTTGCTGGTTCATATCACCATTAAGTGGAGCAGCAGAGAAACCTTCGCGCTCTAATAACTCAGCAAGTTGTACTGTATCGTTACGCGTACGTACGAAAACAATAGCACCTTCATACTGTTCAGCTTCTAAGAAGCGAACAATAGCTTTATTTTTATGTACGCTTGCATTCCAAAACACTTGCTCAACAGATGATACTGTAGAGTTACGCGCAGAAATATGAACCTGTTCAGGATTGTTCATATACTTGCTGCTGATGTTTTGAATTTGCTTAGGCATAGTCGCAGAGAAAAGACATGTTTGCTTTTCGCGCGGTGTTTTTTCCATGATGCTTTCTACATCATCGATAAAGCCCATACGTAACATTTCATCGGCTTCATCAAGTACAAGTGCTTGTAGAGCATCAAACTTGATAGTGCCACGGTTAATGTGATCGATTAAACGACCTGGAGTTGCAACAATAACCTGAGCGCCACGACGAAGTGCGCTTAATTGGATACTGTAGCTTTGGCCACCATATAGTGCCAATACTTCAATACCACGAACATGTTTAGCATATTGTTCGAATGCCTCAGCAACTTGGATCGCAAGCTCACGTGTTGGTGTGAGTACAAGGATCTGTGGCTGTTTCACAGACGGGTCAATATTATTTAGTAATGGCAGTGCAAATGCTGCGGTTTTACCTGTACCCGTTTGAGCTAGTCCCAGTACGTCCTTTCTTTCTAGCAATAACGGTATACATTGAGCTTGGATTTCAGATGGTGTCTTGTAACCCAACTCTTCAACTGCCTTCAAAATTGCAGGAGAAAGATTTAGAGATTCAAACGTGACTGGTTCTGACATTAATACGCCTCAACGAATTTAAAGAGGCGCGCATTATATAGGATTCGCGAGGCAAATGCTTGTATAAATTGAAACTAATTTGTATGTGTTTGATGTTGGTCGAAATTTAACCAGCTCAATATAGGGTTTATTAAACTGGTTAACATATTTAATACAAAGCTTATTTATACAAGCCTAGGTTTTCTTTTGCATAAGCTTCAAATTCTGTAAATCCACCAATGTGATTTTGGTCTACAAAAATTTGTGGAACAGTAGGGCAAGGCTTACCCGCTGACTTTTCAAGGTCGGCTTTACTAATGCCTTCTTTAATTATGTCGATGTAACGAAATTTAAAGTCATCACGTTCATTTGATAATTGCTCAGCAACATCTTTCGCACGAACACAAAATGGACAGCCTTCACGGCCAAAAATTACGGTTAACATAGCTTTCTCCTCAATTTGATTAATATCAGTTTAAATGAATGGAAAATTATTTAAAGAGAAAAAAATCGATTGCACCATTCTAATAAAAGCATAAATCATATTATGCATAGCAATATGATTTGCAAAATGCGAATGAAAAACCAGAGCCCTGTTTGTCTAATACTTAAGTCTATGAATGCAAGTGTGTTTACAAGAATTAATTTATGGCACATAACTTGATGATGTAGAGCTATACATTGGGTTAACGAGAATGCTTTATGAATATTAATAGTCACGTTTTAGAAATTATCCAAGGGGTAATAGGTAAATATTGTGAAACCCAAAGTCAAAAATTCTCTATTACCTTAATCAACAAGTTGCAATGTAACTACGTTTGTTTGCAAATGCCGCCAGAGCAAACGATTGCACAATGCGAGGCGTTTCTTACTCCGGCGCTAGCAGCAGTAAAGCAGTGCTTTTTACTTAACCTCGAAGCAAATATTCAGGGAGTTAGTATTCACTATCAGATTGATGATTCTGAACAAGTAAACACGTTGGATTTTCACGGGCTCTTAGCAACTAAAGAGTCTGTTAGTTTAGCGCTTGATGTTAGACAAAATGTAGACGTTTTAACTGATTGCGAAGCGTTACTCAAAAGCTGTTTAAAAATGTCAGCTAATACTCACGATCGTTTTGGTTTAAATTTTAAATTATTTAATAGCACGCTTAGAGAGTCTGCACAGCTAGAGGATTTACGCCATCTTAGTGGTAACGCATTAATTGATAAATTAAATAGTGACAGCTTAAATACACACATAAAGTTGTGCTCTATTAACGACATTTACGAGCTGAGCCAAGCTCATAAACTATCTAAAAAAATATTAGGCTGGCCATTTTTTGATACCGACTTAATTACTATTTTAACAACATTTCACACACAAACACGTTTATCGGTATTAGTAGCAGACGACAGCTTACCGAGCCAAATTGCTACAAAAGTAATGCTTGAAATGCTGGGCTGCTTAGTAACGTGTGCAGAAAATGGTGCCAGTGCATTAACGCTTGCTCAAAATGAACCATTTGACTTGCTACTTTTAGATGAGCGTATGCCAGGAATGTTTGGTAGCGATGTGGCGCAGCAATTAGTTAGGCAAAATACACCTAATAACAATACTCCTAAAGTTATTTTAACGGGGTTAACAGGCGATGAGCAAATAGCTGAGTTGTTTGATAAAGGAATTACTCACTATTTACAGAAGCCAGTGACAAAAGCGGTACTTGAGAAATTTATTAAACCTTGGCAGTTAGCCTCTTAAATTGATTAATAAGGAGAGAGTTATGGATGATTTCTCTAAGACAGCACCTATTTTAATTGGTTTTCAAAACAATTACTTTTTGCCAAAAGGCATTTTGTATGACGAGGTTGAAGAGTCATCAAGAATTACTGGCGTGGGGGAAAATACACTCTATTTATTGACCTTCTGCGCAGAGCAATTTGCTTTAGTTATTAATACACCCATTCACTTTACGCAAAACTATAGCGAGCTTAAAAATCCGATTGGTATATTAAAAGTCATTGCGGTGGGGGCATTTAAAGCAGGTTCGTACGGTGCTCAAACCATTAAGCAGCTAGACCTTTTTAGTAATATTATAGAGGTGGTATTTGGGAAAAGAAGTTTAAATGCTTTTACACATATAGGTTTAGCCGAAAACATCAAAAAACATGGGGCCACTAATATAATTTTAGCGGGTACTGTGTCTTCTATCTGTATTGATTCAACTGTGCGCACTGCTGTTGCACGTGGTTCTAATGCCACTATTTTAAGTGACTGCACACCGAGACGCACTTCTTTTGAACAAGCATTCTACCGTGAAAAGGTTTCCCTTCTTTATGCACGAGTTTGTCAGAGTAATACTTTTATAAAGTATTGGAGAGATCATGAATAATAATGATGAGCTACAAGTTCAAATCCAATATGCACTAGTTGAAAAACTTTCCAATAGTAATCGACGTCAAGCAAAGCTATTAGCTATTTTAGATGAGTGTATTTTTGAGTGTGATAAACATTTGAATTTTACTTATATTAATGAAGCTTGGGAGAAGAAGTTAGGTTACTCAACCGATTCATTAATTGGCTCCAATATTACTAAGTTAATGAATTGCGATGATATTATGCATTTTGTCGCATACAGCTGTTGTTTGCTAGAAGGAAAGAAGGCACCCAGTGTAGAAATACAAATTAAAAGCAATATCGGGCTGATGAACTGGTTTGAGTTAAGGTTAGTTTATGATGAAAAAAGCGGCTTTATAGGCTCGTTCTATGACATTCAACGTCATAAAGATTCTCAATTATTGCTCACACAACAACAAAAATATGTAAAACGCTTATCGCTTGTTGCGAGCCATACAAATAACTTAGTAATAATTACAGATAAATTTGGCGTAATTGAGTGGGTTAACAATAGTTTTGAAGTACTTACAGGTTACACCTGTGATGAGGTTATAGGCACTAGCCCTGGTCAATTACTGCAAGGGCCAAAAACATGTGAAAAAAGCCGTAAGGTTATGTCTCATGCCGTAAAAAATGGACTTCCTTTTCAAGTTGAAACTACAAATTACGATAAAAACGGTAATATTTATTGGGTTGCTATTGATGCAAACCCAGTGCGAGATGATGAAGGTCAAGTAAAGCACTTTATCGCTATAGAAACTAATATCACGCAGCGAGTTAAAGCTGAACAAGCAATGGCAGAGATAGAATATAACTATCACTCTGTCGTAGATAATATTCCTGATATTGTTTTACGCCTTGATACATTTGGCAACCTATTATTTATAAATCAAGCATGGCAACGCGTCTTACACAGCAATGTAGATGAGAGCCTTGGCTTACCTATAATTAAGTTTATAGCAAAAGAAGATGTAGAAAAAATTAGTAGCACTTTGCTTGATTATAAACATGGTAAGCGTGATATACGTCGCTTTGATATACGTTTGATTAATGCACAAGGGATAAATAATTGGGTTGAAATGACACTTACTCCCATTGTGGGTGGCTACGAAAGCGATTTGTTATCTATTGCCGCAACACTTGTTGATATACAAGAACGTATTGAAAGCGAGCAAATATTGCTTGAAGCTAAACATCAGGCAGAAACATTAGCTGAGTCTAAAAGCCGATTTATGGCAAATATTAGCCATGAAATTCGCACGCCATTAAATGCCGTTATTGGCTCTGCAGATATTTTGCATCATACCGGTTTAACTTCTGAGCAAATGCGTTACACACAAATGATTAAAACAAGCTCTGATGCATTACTGAGTGTATTGGATGATGTATTAACGTATTCGCGTTTTGAAGCACAAGCTATAACACTCGATAATCAGCCATTTAGTATTGATACGTGTATTGAAGAAGCAATAGATATAATTTCCCAAAGCGCTTTGCAAAAAGGGCTTGAGGTTGTTTTTGATTTTTATCCTGATGTCCCCGCTCAAGTAATTGGTGATCATGCACGTATAAGGCAAATAGCCATTAATTTATTAGCCAATGCGATTAAGTTTACTCAGCAAGGCGTAATAACGGTGACCGTTAGATGTACTTACATTGGAGCCAATAATTTAAATCTTCATTTATCAGTAAAAGACACTGGAATGGGAATCGCAAAAAATAAAATAGAAAGTATGTTTATGCCTTTTATTCAATCAGATAATTCAATTACCCGAAAACATGGTGGTAGTGGCTTAGGCCTTGCTATATGTAAGCAAATTTGTGATGTAGTAGGGGGAGATATTTCGGTTAACTCTGAGCTCAATAAAGGGAGTGAGTTTATCGTTAATTACCCGTTACAAATAGACACAACCGACTCAATATTGCGAGAGGGGTTTGCAGCACGAAGTAAAAAGCCAAGAGTATGGATTGTAGGACATAACCAAATTTTAAAAACCGCGTTGGAGCACACACTCACTCGGTTTTCTATCGCTTTTGAGCACTATGAAATATGCCCAGATATCCCTGAGTATGATAGTTTTCCTGATGCAATTGTATTAACTGATCCTCCAACGCTAGCCCAAACACGCGAGTGTATAAATACATATAACTCCCTTAATTCACCGTGTTTACTTATCCTAGACTTACTAGGTGAAAACTTATTACCGCAAAATCTTAACGACAGAGAGCTTAGGTTAAATGGCCCTTTTAAAGTATCGCATGTACCGCGAGCAATTAGTTTATTGGAAGAGCAGTTATTTCATTTAGATATTATATTTACTAATCGTGAACAAAAAGAAGCCTTAGAAAGCCCTTCAGGGTTAACTCAGTTGAATGGGACCAATGTATTGGTTGCTGAAGATAATACTAATAATCAAATAGTAATAAGGCAGTTTTTAGAGCAAAAAGGCTGTCGGGTACATATTGCTAGTGATGGGCAAGAGGCAATAACCAAGGCTAAAAACAATAAACTTGATATTATTTTTATGGATATCCAAATGCCAATACTCGATGGGATTTCTGCAACTAAAGCAATCAGAAAGTTAGGTATAGTCACCCCTATAATAGCGCTCACAGCAAATGCAATTCATGGTGATAAAGAGCGATTTATAGAAGCGGGGATGAATGATTACTTAGCTAAGCCAATTGTAAGTGAGACACTTTATTTATTGCTTGATAAATATGCCCCAGAGCAGGTTATTGAATCTAAACATTTAAAGCTCTCTCGTTTAGCGCAAGTGTGGGAAAAGCTGAGCTGAGCAATGAAGAACAATATAAAAAGTGGGTTTGTGTTGCATAAAACTTGATAAACGAAGAAATTAACCTAGTATTTTAGGAGTAAGTTAAATTTATTTTTTAGTATTTAATGAGTGTTTTTATTATGGTTTTTCAATTTGATTCGCAAATTGCAATTCAAAATAAAAATACAACGTTACGAATTATTTTTGGATTCTAAATTACATTTTTAATTTTTTTAATACTTTGATTTTGTTGTTTATTTTATCTTTCGTTTGTTTTTGTTTAGTTGGCACGGCTTTCGCAACATATTAAATATCAAATCAAGACGAATTTAGTTAAATTTTAAGGGGTGCAAAATGCAAACAAACACAAAAGCTAAACAACAGCCTAAAGGTAACAATTGGGTACTAACACCTGAAATTATGGTTTTGTCTATTTTGCTTGTTGCCACTTTAATAATAGGTATTACAGTTTTACGAGGTAGCGATTCGATTGAACCGTTGGCAGATATACAGCCAATTACTTTTACACAAGCTGATGTTGAAAACGCACAGTTGATGAGTAATACATTTGACTCGCAAAATACTAACTATGCACAACATGTAACTGCTCCTAAAAACGAAAATAATGACACTCTTTCAAACTAGAGACTTTTGCGCAGGTAACTATTTATAGTTGCCTGCGTTTTTTTATGTTCCTACCACCGTTTTAACTTTCTATCCCTCCCTATAAAATTAGCTATATGCTTTTAAATTTAGATTGTGCTTAACTTAGACAGAGTTTTATCAAAGCTTTCTCTTTTCTCACCTACAATTGCTAACACTAGCTTTAGTAGCAGCTATTAACTGGCTTATCTGTGTTTTATAGGCTCGATTAAGCGCTCATTTGCCAATTTAGGTGCATAGCAAACTGAATTGCAAAATGCGAATAAAGTGGGAGAACTAAAATCTTTTAACCTTCCAATTTAACCGCCTGAATCTATTGGTTTTTATTTCTATTTTTCCACATTTAAAATGGCCTGTAAATTGCTACTCATTATAATAAGTCACTAAGAGTGAAAAACGGAGCAAAATCATGAGTGCGTTTAAATACCTAGAATCGGAAAGCCCAGTCAATCTCGCAAGATGGCATGAGTTAGAAAGAATCATGTCTGATTCAATGCAAAATAATTATTTTAAAATGGTTTATCAACCGCTTGTATCATTAGGAACGGGAAAGTTGGTCGGCTTTGAGTCGCTAGTAAGGTGCCAATCACCGCGCTTTGGCATTGTTGGCCCTGATGAGTTTATCCCGCATGTAGAGCAATCGGGAATGATTTTAGAATTAGGTGACTGGATTTTTGAGCAATGTTTGTCTGATCTAAAACAGATGCGACATTTTGGTATGACAGATATTGCTGTTTCTTTAAATATTTCACCGGTACAAATTTTAGATGGTGATGTGTTTTCAAAAGTAATGGCTTTGCTAGAAAAGCACCAAATACCACCAGAGGCCATCAAAGTAGAACTAACGGAAACAGCGCTCATTCATAGTCCTGATAAAATAGCTAAGGCGTTTGAAAACTTCCATAAAGAAGGCGTAAAGGTGTGGATTGATGATTTTGGCACTGGGTACGCGTCTTTAGGTCTACTTCGTCAATTTGATATTGATGGTTTAAAAATTGATCGCAGTTTTGTAAGTGGTATTGCAACTAATAATGAAGACTTTACGTTATGTAGTGCAATTATTGCGATGGCTCAGCGATTGGGCTTACAAACTGTAGCAGAAGGCATTGAAGAGAATGAGCAATTACAAATATTAGAACAACTTGGTTGTGATATTGCTCAGGGGTACTTGCTCGATAAACCGCAAACATTAACAAAAAGTATTGATACCTGGGCTCTGTAATTGTTTATATTCATTTTGATTTGCAAAATGCAAAAAATAAATTACTCTTAAACTACAACTCTTACATTTTATTAGTGTACGAAGCTTTAACTTACACAAAGGTTATCTATGCCTATATCAGAGCAGTTTATCGATAAAAGTATTACTGAGCTAAACGTTTTAATTCAACTTGAAAAGGATGTTGGAATAAGCGTTTTAGCTCGATTAGTAAACTTATTTATCGATGAATTAGTTACTATGGCTAACCAATTAGATACGGCAATTAGTAATGCAGATATTATAAAAATTAGAGAAATAATGCATGTTTTGAAAAACTCGGCTGCTTTATATGGAGCCGCTCCTTTAGCTGCATTGGCAACACAGTTACACGATTCACCACCACCAACCACAGAAGAAAATTTGCACGCAGCGCTTGTTATTAAGCATAACTTGGATAAAACCCGAGATGCATATCAAATAATGAGTAAGAGTATAGCTATCTAGGAGAAAGCCGTGTCAGATATAATGGGTAAAGGTCTTGTTTATATAGTTGAAGATAGCATCGCAAGTGGTGCTTTGTACGCAAGTCAGCTAGAGCAAGTAGGTTTTGAATGTAAGCATTTCGCAGATGGGTATTCTGCGTTGGTCGGTATTAAAGAAAAAATGCCTGCGGTGATAGTACAAGACGTATGTTTGCCTGATATAAGTGGGCTTGAAGTTTTACAATTTGTAAATAAACAAAAAAATCCTGCTAATGTAGTCATGATCACCTCAAATAGTTCTATTGATATTGCAGTGGAAGCTATGCGTTTAGGTGGCTTTGACTTTTTAGAAAAACCCTTCACAAGTCAGCGACTTATTAGCTCAGTAGAAAGTGCGTTAACACCCAAAGAGCAAACTAAAGTACAACCTTTGGTTGAAAGCAGTGATAAAAGCCAAGATTTTGTTGGTGAATCTCTCGCAATGAAAACCGTTTTTAGATTGCTAGATAGTGCAGCTAGAAGCAAAGCATGCGTATTTATTACAGGTGAAAGTGGAACCGGTAAAGAAGTTTGTGCACAAACTCTTCATGATGCAAGTCCCCGAAATAAAGGGCCGTTTATTGCTATAAACTGTGCTGCGATCCCTGTTGAATTATTTGAGTCTGAATTTTTTGGGCATGTTAAAGGGGCATTTAGTGGCGCTTTAAGCGATCGTAAGGGCGCAGTTGAAGTGGCCAACGGCGGTACGTTATTTCTAGATGAACTATGTGAAATGGAGCTTAACTTACAAGCTAAGTTATTGCGCTTTTTACAAACTGGCATATTTAGCAAGGTTGGTAGCAGCGAGGTATTACACAGCGATGTTCGCTTGGTATGTGCAACCAACAGAAATCCAATAATAGAGGTAGCAGAGGGGCGCTTTAGAGAAGATTTATATTATCGTTTAAATGTTATCCCCGTAAAGCTCCCGCCTTTAAGGGAGCGCGGAAACGATATTTTACTGCTCGCTGAGTATATTTTAAAACAAAAAAGCGATAGCAACGCTAAACATTTTATTGGCTTTTCTGATGAAGTTAAGGCGCTTTTTTGTAATTACGATTGGCCAGGAAATATACGCGAACTGCAAAATGTAATTGAAAATACAGTCGTTATTAATGATGGCGATGTAATAGAAAGAGATATGCTACCAAATTCATTTGGTCTAGGCGCTGTAAAACACTCAAGCTCAGCTAAGTCAATTCACAATACAAACGATCAGAGTGTTCAATTATCTCCTATGTCGGTTCACGATATAGAACCATTATGGCAAGTTGAAAAAAGGGCTATTGAAAACGCAATCAAAAGCTGCGAAGACAACATTCCTCTTGCTGCTGCTTATTTAGGGGTAAGTGCATCTACCATTTATAGAAAAATAAAGGGATGGTCTTAAAGCTTTAATAGATTTTAATTGCAATTTTAGGTTGAATTAATAAAAGTTACCCTAAACTCTATGTGTAAGAGCAAAATTAATTTTTAATCTGAAATAGTAAAAGGAGATCGCAATGAGTAACACTAGTTTAAAACCTGCGGATATTATGCCATCACTAGTAGTGAGTGATGTTGATGAGAAAAAGGTAGATTTAGTTGACAGAATAAGTGACTCTCCGTGGAAAATGATTGTTGTTTATCGAGGCCAGCACTGCCCTAAATGTACTGCGCAACTCAACGAGCTTGCTAAAGTTCATAAAGACTTTAAAGAGGCTGGAGTTGAAGTGGTTGCAGTAAGTGGTGATAGCCATGAGCAGCTTAATAAACATCTTGAAAAAATAGATATTAACTTCCCAATTTACTATGGTTTAACAATCGAACAAATGACTGATTTAGGGCTACATATTAGCGAGCCTCGCAGTGGTGCAGAAACTGATCATCCATTTGCTGAACCAGGGATTTATGTGCTTAATGAAAAAAATCAGCTTCAAATGGTCGATATATCAAACAGCCCGTTTGTTCGTCCTGATTTAGAGCAACTGCTAGGTGGGATTAAGTTTTCAAGAGAAAACGACTATCCAATCCGGGGCACATTTATTAAATAGTATTCATTTTACATGGTTTCAAAAAAGGCACTCTTCAGTGCCTTTTTTATTTATTTTTAATAAATTTACTTGAAAACAATTTTACCGTCCATATATAGTTAAGTAGGACGCCTGATGGGTCCTACATTAAACTTAAACAATTGAAATTTATATTATTAATTAAACTTTGCTTGAGCTTGTTCAATAGAAAAGCACATGCAAAATATCGCTTAAATATGAGGATATTATTATGCGTACAGTAGACTTATCACCACTTTATCGTTCATTTATCGGCTTCGAACATTTAGCATCACTTATGGATGCGGCAGCTAATACAGACAAGCAGCCGAGTTTTCCTCCTTACAATATAGAAGCACTCGATAAAGACAAATACAGAATCACTATGGCCGTTGCCGGTTTTAGTGATAGTGAATTGACCATTGAGTCAGAAAACAACACATTAAAAGTTGCAGGTATTAAAGCTAATAAAGATGAAAATAATGAACGTAAGTTTATTCATCAAGGTATAGCAGAGCGTAACTTTGAACGTAAGTTTCAGCTTGGAGACCATGTAAAAGTACTTGGTGCCGATTTAGCTAACGGCTTATTGAGCATAGAGTTACAGCGTGAAATTCCTGAAGCACTTAAACCACGTAAAATAGAAATTGGTAATAGCAATCTAATAGAAGGTAAATAGTCTTCTAAAGTACATATTCCCCTGATTATTTAGCCGCCTCATTTGAGGCGGTTTTTATTTAAAGCGCTTCTAAATTATTAAGGTAGTAGGTTGCTTGTTGCAGTGTTTGTTCTTGAAGTGTTTTATCTTGTTTATCCCAGTTTTTATATACCATACCAATACGTGGATTCTTCTCTAGCCTGTCTCTGTGTCTATTCATGAAATGCCAATACAAGCTATTTAGCGGGCAGGCCTTATCTCCTACTTTTTGTTTAACATCGTACTGACAGCTTTTGCAGTAATCGCTCATTTTATTAATGTAGTTACCGCTTGCAGCATAGGGTTTTGTTGCAATTATTCCATCATCGGCAAACTGGCTCATGCCTCGAGTGTTGGGCATTTCTACCCATTCTATGGCATCTATATAAATGCCTAAGTACCAGTTGTCTACGTCATCAGGGTTAATACCTGTAAGCATGCAAAAGTTCCCAATAACCATTAGACGCTGAATATGATGGGCATAAGCGGTTTCAAGGCTTTGTTTGAGTGAGTGGCTTAGACAATTCATTTTTGTAGAGCTGTTCCAAAAATAAGATGGCAGTTTATTTTTGGCTTGTAATTGATTTTTAACTGCGTAGTCGGGCATGTTAATCCAATAAATGGCACGTACATACTCTCTCCAGCCTAATATTTGCCTAGTAAAGCCCTCTACTTGCGAGAGGGATATTTCATTGGGTCTTTGTTCGTATTCGCTTATTACACGTTTGATTACATATAACGGGTGGAGTATTTTTGCGTTTAGGGCAAACGATAAACGGCTATGGTACAGGCTGGTATTGTTTTTACTTTGATCTGTCATCGCATCTTGAAAGTGACCAAAGCGACTAAGTAAGTGCTCACAAAAGTATTCAAGAGATTCAATCGCTTGTTTACGAGTTGTTGGCCACTCCAGTGAATGTTGATTTATTTCACCCAAATAAGCGACGTTGTGTTTATTTAAACGAGAGATAATGCTGCTAACATCAGTATTGAATAACTTAGGCTCTGGGATGTCGGCTAAGTCTTTTTTGGAAAATTTATTACGATTATTACTATCAAAATTCCATTTGCCACCAGTTGGCTTTGCATCATCAATTAATATATTAAATTGCTTACGCATAGCACGATAAAAGTGCTCCATTGTTACATGCTTGTTTTTTGTAAAGTGTGTTTTTATATCGGTGAACGGTAATAAAAAGTGTTCAGTATCTGTAGCAATTACATTTAATGAGCTATCACTTTTAAACTTAGCTAATTGAGATTTTAGCCTAAACTCGTCAGGGTATTGATATTCAATAGAGTCGCATTGGTATTTATCGGCAACTCGCTTGAGTAATTCAATCAAGTCTTTGTCGTCATTGGTATCATCAAGTGTTAAATACAAAACATTAAAACCAGCCGTGTTTAATGCAGTTGCAAAGTTTTCCATAGCATTAAAAAAAGCACACAGTTTTTGAATGTGATGTTTAACGTAGTCAGTTTCTTGTTTTAGCTCTGCGATGAGGTAAAGCGTATCGTCGTCTTTTTGTTTGTACCATGAATGAGATGGGTTTAGCTGATCGCCTAGTATTAGTCTGAGTGTTTTGTGATGGGTCATAGTAAAGCCAAATTTTTTTATACGGACGTATTTAATTAAAGGATCGTTTTACTATTTAACTACGAGAGAATAGAGCAAAAAGGCTTAACCGATTATCAAGGCAATAAAGGCGTGTTGAACCATGGTGTGCAAATGAGTTTAATTAATGGGGAGGTTAAGTAAGTTAAATTGCCACCCCTAAAAATTGTATATTTAAATTTTATTACTTTGCTTTTGCTGCATTTTTTGTTGTAACGAAACCACATTAGATACATTAAATAGAATATTGCTGGCAAAGTTTTCAAAATATTTAAGGGCTTTTTTCCAAGCGAGCTGGCTCTCAGGAGTAAAGTGTTTACCAAGGTGCTCTTTAAGGGTTTCGTAAAACGCATCAGATAATAGTGCAATGTCATTTTGTGAAACACTGCTTTTTTTTAGGTACATTAAATGATGTGCTAAAAAAGGAGCTACCGATGCTGGCTTATCTAAATGTTTAACAATTCGTTCTAACACACAAAAAAGGGTAAAACTCTTTTCGTTAAATTGTAAGGCTGTTGGGTAATTCATTTCAATGCTAGATTCAGCCAATTTACTGTGAAATCGAGCCGTGAATGCATGAAAATTTGGCTTAATAATTGTTAAGTTATTTAACAATGCTGATTGTTGTTGATTCATTTTTATCTCGCTGCAGTGAGTAATAACTATTATTATTAAGTGGCATAAAATTGATTATAGCGGGCAGATAAAATTCTGCACGTTTTTTTAGTGTTAAAGTATGGGTTTTAGTTATATCAATTTATTTTCTGGTAAATTGTAAGCATCTAGAAGGTACTAAGGTAGCTCAAATTTAGTTTGTTTGATTTTCACTCAAAAATAATAAGCTATAATATTTAATAATTTAGAGACAGCATTTTATAAAATTGATTGATTACTTATGTTACTTATATATACATTAAATTAGCATCTTGACGAATTGGAAATTTTATAAACTAATTGCGTATTATAGTTGCTAATCATCCCGTACATCCTTATAATAGCGGCCATTGTTTAGCATGTTGTAAAACAGCTAACAGCGATATTAAATTTAAAGTTTGATATCTATTGGCGCGGGATGGAGCAGTCTGGTAGCTCGTCGGGCTCATAACCCGAAGGTCGTCGGTTCAAATCCGGCTCCCGCAACCAATTCTACTAGTAGGTATTACCTTACTAATTTATATCGCGCATTCTAAGTAATGCGCGTTTTGCGTTTTAGACTATGTAGTTTAATTAGGTCAGTTTACTGACTCGCAACCAAGCTTGGCCCTAGGCCACACAGTTTTATGCTTTATTGGTGTGACGCCCCGCTTGGTTCGGGGCGTTGTTGTATCTGCACCTTGCGATTTGTGGCAATTGTCATCAAATTAAAACTTAAACTCAGTATTTTAGGGCTATAAGCCCTTTTTTTGTTTGTATGGAGGATTTTCGTGACAAAACTTGAACAAGATTTAGTAACCATGTTAACGCCTGCGGTAGAAATGTTAGGCTTTGAATTGCATGGTCTTGAATTTGTGCAAGCGGGTCGCCATTCTACCTTAAGAGTATATATTGCTCATGAGGATGGGATCTCAGTTGATAACTGTGCGGATGCAAGTCGCCAAATTAGTGCGATTTTAGACGTCGAAGACCCAATTACAAATGAATATGATTTGGAAGTATCGTCTCCTGGTGTTGATCGTCTATTATTCAAACAAGATCACTACGAGCAGGCGCAAGGAGAGGAAGTACGCGTGCGTACTAAACTTCCACAGGATGGTCGTCGTAATTTTAAAGGCGACTTAGTAGCAGTTAGCAGCGATATGATCACACTATCTAGCGATGGTGCAGAGCATCTGATCATGCTTAGTAACATCGAACGTGCGAATTTAATCGCGAAGTTTTAAATTCGAGTGCGAAGGAATAGGGCAAGCGAGGCATTACCCATGGCAAAAGAGATATTATTGGTTGCTGAAGCCGTTTCCAATGAGAAAGCGGTTCCAAAAGAAAAGATTTTTGAAGCTCTAGAGTTCGCTTTAGCGACAGCTACAAAGAAAAAACACGATGGCGAAATTGAAGTACGCGTAGCAATTGACCGTAAAACCGGTGATTACGATACGTTCCGTCGTTGGCAGATTGCCGCTGTATTAGAAGATGGTTCTTTAGAGAACCCATACAGCGAAATCACTCTAGAAGCAGCACAGGTTGAAGAACCTGATTTGCAAATGGGTGATTATGTTGAAGAGCAAATCGACTCAATCAAATTTGACCGTATTACAACACAAATGGCTAAGCAAGTTATCGTACAAAAAGTACGTGAAGCTGAGCGCGCTTTAGTTGTTGAAGCATACAAAGATCAAGAAGGCGAGCTGGTAACGGGTGTTGTTAAAAAAGCAACTCGCGATGCAATCGTACTTGATTTAGGTAACAACGCAGAAGCGGTAATTTACCGTGATGACATGTTACCACGTGAAAACTTCCGCCCGGGTGACCGTATCCGTGGTCTTTTATATGAAGTTAAGCCTGAAGCACGCGGTGCACAATTATTTGTAACGCGCTCTAAACCTGAAATGCTAATGGAATTATTCCGCATTGAGGTGCCAGAAATTGGCGAAGAGATGATTGAATTACGTGCAGCAGCACGTGATCCAGGTTCACGCGCTAAAATTGCTGTTAAATCTAACGACAAACGCATTGACCCAATTGGTGCATGTGTTGGTATGCGTGGCGCACGAGTTCAGGCTGTATCGTCAGAACTTGGCGGTGAGCGTGTTGATATCGTACTTTACGATGACAACCCGGCACAATTTGTTATCAATGCAATGGCGCCAGCAGAAGTTGCTTCAATCGTAATGGATGAAGACACTCACTCAATGGATATCGCTGTAGAAGCAGATAACCTAGCGCAAGCAATTGGTCGTAATGGTCAAAACGTTCGTTTAGCAAGTCAGTTAACTGGCTGGGAACTAAACGTAATGACTGTTGAAGACATGCGTACTAAAAATGAAGCTGAATCTGATAAGTTACTTAACTTATTCACTGAAAATTTAGAAATTGATGATGAGTTTGCATCATTACTTATCAACGAAGGTTTCTCGACACTTGAAGAAGTGGCGTATGTACCAGCGTCTGAATTTTTAGAAATTGATGGTCTTGATGAAGAGACTGTAGATTTACTGCGCTCACGCGCAAAAGATGCATTGACAACTAAAGCACTTAAAACGGAAGAAAGCTTAGATGGCGCAGAGCCAGCTGAAGACTTACTTGCGCTTGAAGGTTTAGAGCGTCACTTAGCATTTGTTATGGCAAGCAAGGGTGTTGTTACACTTGAAGACTTGGCAGAGCAAGGTATTGACGAATTAGTTGATATCACAGAACTTTCATCTGAAAAAGCGGGTGAACTGATTATGGCTGCACGAAACATTTGTTGGTTTGCAGACGAGTAATTTATTAACGGAGGTATTACACACTATGGCAGAAGTAAATGTTGAAAAACTAGCCGGCGATATAGGTACGACTGTTGATAAATTGCTACAGCAGTTTTCACAAGCAGGTATCACTAAGCAAGCAACTGATAACGTAACAGAAGCTGAAAAAGCAACGTTACTTGATCATTTAAGCAAGCATCATGGCGGTACAGGTTCAGATGGCCCAGCGCGTATGACTTTACAACGTAAGAGCAAAAGCACTTTAAGTGTTACGGGCTCTACTGGTAAAGCAAAAGATGTTCAAGTTGAAGTTCGCAAAACACGTACTTACGTGAAGAAAAGCGCAATGGAACAAGAACAAGAGCAAGCTCGCTTAGCTGCTGAAGAAAAAGTGCGTCTTGAAGAGCAGCAAAAAGCTGACCAAGAAGCCGCAGAATTAAAAGCGAAACAAGAGGCAGAACGCAAAGCGAAAGAAGAAGCCGACCGTAAAGCCAAAGAAGAAGCTAAACGCAAAGCTGATGCAGAGCGTAAAGCGAAACAAAAGCAGATGACCCCAGAGCAAAGTGCTAAGTCTGAGAAAGATCGCATAGAAGCTGAGCGTCTGCAAAAAGAAGCAGAAGAGGCCGCATTGAAGAAAGCTGAAGAAGAAGCGAAACGTCAAGCAGAAGAAGCAAGAAAGCTAGCTGAAGAAAACTCGGCACGCTGGAAGAAAGAAGAAGAAGAACGTAAGAAACGCGAAGAAACAGCGGATCACCATCTTACGACTTCTACTTATGCACGTGAAGCAGAAGATGTTGCCGATGCTCGTGATGAGCAAGGTACACGCCGTGCTAAGAAAAAGAAAAAAGCGCCAGCAAAAGATAAATTTGCAGCGTCAAGAGGCCGTAACAAGTCTAAGTTAAAAGCACCTGCATCATTACAACATGGTTTCCAAAAACCAACTGTTGATGTTAAAAATGAAGTGCGTATTAGCGAAACAATTACAGTAGCTGAGCTTGCATCACGCATGGCCGTTAAAGGCGCTGAAGTTGTTAAAACAATGATGAAAATGGGTGACATGGTTACTATTAACCAAGTGATTGACCAAGAAGCTGCACAATTAGTTGCAGAAGAAATGGGTCACAAGGTTATCATTGTTAAAGAAAACGAATTAGAGCAAACAGTACTTAATGACCGCCACGAAGATGGTAAGTCAGAGCCACGTGCTCCAGTAGTAACTGTAATGGGTCACGTTGACCATGGTAAAACATCAACTCTTGATTACATTCGTTCTGCGAAGGTTGCTTCTGGCGAAGCCGGTGGTATTACACAGCATATTGGTGCATACCATGTTGATGTAAACGGTCACATGATCACCTTCTTAGATACACCAGGACATGCTGCATTTACTTCAATGCGTGCTCGTGGTGCTAAAGCGACTGATATCGTAATCCTAGTAGTTGCAGCAGATGATGGCGTTATGCCACAAACTAAAGAAGCGGTACAGCATGCTCGTGCAGCTGGCGTTCCTTTAATCATCGCAGTAAACAAAATGGATAAAGAAGGCGCAGATCCAGATCGTGTTAAAAACGAACTTGCTGTACTAGACGTTATTCCAGAAGAATGGGGCGGCGATACGCAGTACGTTCATATCTCAGCTAAAACTGGCTTAGGTATTGACGACCTTCTTGAAGCAGTATTGAACCAATCTGAACTTTTAGAGCTTTCTGCACCTACTGAAGGTATGGCGGCTGGTGTTGTTATTGAATCTCGTCTTGATAAAGGCCGTGGTCCAGTAGCATCAGTACTTGTTCAATCTGGTACGCTTAACCAAGGTGACATTGTATTATGTGGTCTTGAGTATGGCCGTGTTCGTGCAATGCGCGATGAAAACGGTAAAGACATTAAGTCAGCTGGTCCATCTATTCCAGTTGAGATTTTAGGTCTTTCTGGTATTCCAGCTGCAGGCGACGAAGCGACTGTAGTTAAAGATGAGCGTAAAGCGCGTGAAGTTGCTTTATACCGTCAAGGTAAGTTCCGCGATGTTAAACTAGCACGTCAGCAAAAAGCTAAGCTTGAAAACATGTTTACTAACATGACTGAAGGCGATGTTTCTGAAGTTAACGTGGTACTTAAAGCAGACGTTCAAGGTTCTATCGAAGCAATCTCTGATTCACTAACTAAACTTTCTACTGATGAAGTGAAAGTGAAGATTGTTGGTTCAGGTGTTGGTGGTATTACCGAAACTGATGCAACACTAGCTGCAGCGTCTAACGCAATTGTAGTTGGCTTTAACGTTCGTGCTGATGCTTCAGCTCGTAAAGTTATCGAGACTGAAAACTTAGACCTACGTTACTACAGCGTAATCTACAGCTTGATTGACGAAGTTAAACAAGCAATGTCAGGTATGCTAGCGCCAGAGTTTAAACAAGAAATCATTGGTCTTGCTCAAGTTCGTGACGTATTCAAGTCTCCAAAAATTGGCGCAATCGCTGGTTGTATGGTTACTGAAGGTGTTATTAAACGTAGCGCTCCAATCCGTGTACTACGTGAAAACGTTGTTATCTATGAAGGTGAACTTGAGTCACTTCGTCGCTTTAAAGACGATGTTGCTGATGTTCGTAACGGCATGGAATGTGGTATCGGCGTTAAGAACTACAATGACGTACGTGTTGGTGACCAAATCGAAGTATTCGAAACAGTTGAAGTACAACGTACTCTATAATTGTTACTAGGGAGTATTGAACGCTCAGGTTAACGCCGGACGTTCTACACACCCTACGCTAAGATTTTAAATGGGGGCTTAGCCCCCATTTGCATATCCATTATTTAGTTAACTTATTATTTAATTTCAATAAGTTATTATTTTAGGACAAGTATAATGAGAGAATTTTCTCGCACTGATCGTGTTGCACAGCAAATCCAAAAAGAGATTGCTGTAATTTTACAACGCGAAATTAAAGATCCACGCTTAGGTATGGTGACAGTGTCAGCGGTAGAAGTATCGCGCGATTTATCTTATGCCAAAATTTTCATTACTGTGTTTAACACACAAGATGAAGACGCAGCAAAGCAAAGCGCAAAAGTACTTAATGAAGCAACGGGCTATATTCGCTCGTTACTTGGTAAGCGTATCCGTGCACGTATAATGCCTGAGTTAAAGTTTGTAGTTGATAACTCATTAATGGAAGGTATGCGTATTTCTAACTTAGTGGATTCTATTATCCGCGAAGATAACGCAAAGCATGTAGATGAAGACGTAGAAAGTGTTGATGCTGCTGATGTTTCAGATAGCGAAGAAGGTACTGATCACGTAGACGATACAGATAGCGAAGAAGGCACTGATACAGATGGCAAAGCGCAGTAAAGGCCGTGCAGTTGACGGTATTTTGTTGTTAAACAAACCGCAAGGCATTTCATCAAATAAAGCATTACAGCAAGCAAAAAGTGTTTATTTTGCGCAAAAAGCTGGGCACACAGGTGCTTTAGATCCACTTGCTACAGGTATGCTGCCAATTTGTTTTGGTGAAGCGACTAAGTTTACGCAGTTTTTACTCGATACAGATAAAACCTATATAGTTCGTGCACAACTGGGTGAGCGTACAACAACATCAGATTCTGATGGCGAAATTGTTAGCACTAAAGATGTGAACGTTACGCGTGAACAGCTAACAAAAGAAATAGCTGCTTTTGTTGGTGAGTCTGAACAATATCCGTCAATGTACTCAGCTCTTAAGTACCAAGGTAGACCGTTATATAAGTACGCGCGCGAAGGTATTGAAGTTCCTCGTAAATGCAGAAAAATAAACGTGTTTAGCTTATCGTTTGACGAATTTGATGAGCAAAGCAATGTATTACAAATGACGGCCCATGTATCTAAAGGGACCTACATTCGTACTATCGTTGATGATTTAGGCGAAAATCTAGGCTGTGGCGCACACGTTATTATGCTCCACAGAACCGCTGTTGGTCAGTATCCGGCAGATAAAATGGTCTCGCTTGATGAGATTGAAACGTTGCTTGCTAAAGCGAAAGAAGAAGAGCTTGCGCCTTCAACTTATTTAGACTCGCTATTGCTACCAATTGATACTGCTTTAACTGATTTACCCGTTGTTGAAATTACAAAAGAACAAGGGGGGATTTTTAGTCACGGGCAAGCTGTAGAATTATCAATCGCTTTACCTGATGGTGCAATTAAAGTTGTTGCGGATAATATATTTATTGGTACTGGTGAGCGCAACTCAAACGGTCATTTAAAGGTTAAACGTGGTCTTGCTAGTCAGCAAGACGATTACGTAAAGCCTGAATAAGCAACTAATGTGCCTAACGGTGGCTTATTAGTTGTAGTTGGGGATAATTAGCTTGTAGTTATTCCTACAGTTGGTAGAATACGCCCGCTTAATCGTTTTGGCTGAATTAGTGATCGGCTAAGACACCTTTTAAATTTAATTTTTGGAGTTACTATGTCACTAAGCAATCAAGAAAAAATCGATATCATTGCTAAATTTGCACGTGCAGAAGGCGATACAGGTTCATCAGAAGTACAAGTAGCATTACTTACTTTTGACATCAACAAGCTTCAAGGTCACTTTGCTGATCACAAGCATGACTTCCACTCACGTCGTGGTCTGCTTCGTAAAGTAAGCACTCGCCGTAAACTACTTGATTACCTTAAAGGTAAAGACATCACTAGTTATACTGCGTTAATCAAAGAACTTGGCCTACGTCGCTAAGAACTAGATTATAGAAAAAGGAGCTTTTTAGCTCCTTTTTTTGTGCCTAAAATTTGTGTTTGAAAATAAAACAAATATATAAACCTATTGAATTATATTGTAAAACTCCTATTTCATAGCTTATCAAGCATCGTTGTATTTACCCACTCATTAGCCCAGCTTAAATCTAGTAGCTAGACTCGCATTTTGAAGCAGCTTTGGTATATACTATGCGCGTAGGTAAAAAGGTTTATCTACGCTTATTCACATCATTGCCAATTGTAGTACTTAATTGATTTCCAACTGAATACAATTATGTACTGTAATTGGTACTTTGATGACAACTTATTAGAATACATTTAAGGAATATTTTAAGTGCAAGCAATTATTAAAGAATTCAAACTAGGTCAACATACAGTGACTCTAGAAACTGGTGCAATCGCTCGTCAAGCAGACGGCGCTGTACTTGCAAGCATTGGCGACACTTCAGTTTTAGTAACTGTTGTTGGTAAGCGTGAAGCACAACCTGGCCAAGACTTTTTTCCACTAACAGTTAACTACCAAGAGCGTATGTATGCTGCTGGTCGTATCCCAGGTGGTTTCTTAAAGCGTGAAGGTCGTCCTAACGATGGCGAAACACTTATTGCACGTCTTATTGACCGTCCAATTCGTCCACTTTTCCCAAGCGGTTTTGTAAACGAAGTACAAGTTATTGCTACTGTTGTTTCTGTTAACCCTGAAATCCAACCTGATATGGTTGCGATGATTGGTACTTCAGCAGCACTTGCTATCTCTGGTATCCCGTTCAGTGGTCCAATTGGTGCATCTCGCGTTGGTTACATCAACGGCGAATACGTACTTAACCCTACATTAAAAGAGCTTGAAGAAAGCCAACTTGATTTAGTGGTAGCCGGTACTGATAAAGCGGTACTTATGGTTGAATCAGAAGCTAACGTACTTGCAGAAGACGTAATGCTTGGCGCTGTTGTATATGGTCATGAGCAATCTCAAGCGATCATCACTGCAATCGAAGAATTTAAAGCAGAAGCAGGCAAGCCTACTTGGGATTGGACTGCACCAGCTAAAAACGTTGCACTAGAAGATAAAGTTGCAGCAATTGCTGCTGATAAAGTAGGCGCAGCTTACTTAATCACTGATAAAGTAGCGCGTAAAGAAGCACTTGGCGTAGCTAAAGATGAAGTTGTTGCAGTGTTAACAGCTGAACTTGCTGAAGGCGAGTCTTTAGATAAGCAAGAAATTGGTAAAATCTTCGGTTCACTTGAGAAGAAAATCGTTCGTGGCCGTATCGCTTCTGGCGAAAAACGTATCGATGGTCGTGAACCAGATATGATTCGTGCACTAGATGTAATGACTGGCGTATTACCGCGTACTCACGGTTCTGCTATCTTTACTCGTGGCGAAACTCAAGCGTTAGTAACAGCTACACTTGGTACAGAACGTGATTCACAGTTAATCGACGATTTAACTGGTACTCATAAAAACCACTTTATGCTTAACTACAACTTCCCTCCATTCTGTGTAGGTGAAACTGGTTTTGTTGGTTCTCCTAAGCGTCGTGAAATCGGCCATGGTAACCTTGCTAAGCGTGGTATTGCTGCTGTAATGCCAACATTGACTGAATTCCCATATTCAATCCGTGTAGTATCTGAAATCACTGAATCAAACGGTTCATCTTCAATGGCTTCTGTATGTGGTACTTCACTTGCACTTATGAATGCCGGTGTACCAATTAAAGCGTCTGTTGCCGGTATTGCGATGGGTCTAGTTAAAGAAGACGATAAATTCGTTGTTCTTTCTGACATCTTAGGTGATGAAGATCACTTAGGTGACATGGACTTTAAAGTTGCTGGTACAGCTGCAGGTATCACTGCACTTCAAATGGATATCAAAATCGAAGGTATCACTCAAGAAATCATGCAAATTGCGCTTAAACAAGCAAAAGCTGCACGTTTACATATCTTAGAAGTGATGGACGAAGCAATTTCTGCTCCTTCTGAAGAGCTATCAATGTTTGCTCCTCGCATATACACAATGAAAATCCCACAGAAGAAAATCGCTGAAGTTATCGGTAAAGGTGGCGCAACTATTCGTCAGCTTACTGAAGAAACTGGTACAACGATTGAAATCGGTGACGACGGTACAATTAAAATTGCCGCTACTGATGGCGAAAGTGCAGCTAATGCAATTAGCCGTATTGAGCAATTAACAGCTGAACTTGAAGTAGGTACTATCTACGAAGGTAAAGTTGTACGTATTGTTGATTTCGGTGCGTTTGTAAACATTCTTCCTGGTAAAGATGGTCTAGTACATATTTCTCAAATTAGTACTGAGCGCGTTAATAACGTGGCTGATCACCTTTCTGAAGGTCAAGAAGTTAAAGTTAAAGTACTAGAAGTAGATCGCCAAGGCCGTGTACGTCTAAGTATTAAAGAAGCAATGGAATCAGCAGCACCTGCAGCTGACGCGCCAACTGACGCGTAATTGTTAACTTATTAATCTAGTTATATTAGCTAGATGATAAAAAAAGGGGCTGTTTAGCCCCTTTTTTTATGCTTTAATGAAACCTTATTGGACAAGGTCTGTCTTATATTAATCGCGATATATCTTGGTATTAAGGATTTTAATGATACTCAAACATTTAGCTTTGGCATCTTTTGCTATTTTGTCTTTAAGCGCTTGCCAAACTACAACAGAATCAGAACCAACCCCGATTGTTAATGTGCCATTTACTGCACCTTTAGCCTCTGACTTTAGAAGTGAAATTGCTATTGCACGCTACTCAGAGTTATTGAATAGGGCTGACTTAAGCGAAGAGCAACAAGCTAAGCTTTATTACGACCGTGGTGTACTTTTTGATAGTCTAGGTATGACCACTCTTTCGCGTATTGATTTTAACCGCGCAGTAAAACTTAAGCCTGATTTAGCTGAAGTGTATAATTTTTTAGGTATTCAACATACGCTTATGCAGCAGTATGAAAAAGCCTATGAGTTTTTCGATTCAGCTCTAGAACTTGATGAAGAGCATGAATACGCCTATTTAAATCGAGGAATTGCACTGTATTACGGCGATAGAGCTGGCCTTGCTAAAAATGACTTTAACGAGTTTTTAGCCCGTTCTCCTAACGATCCGTACCGTGTTTTATGGGTTTATTTAGCCCAGGCACACGAGGATAAAGTAACCGCACTTGATGCACTTAAACAAAATGCGACTGCGCTTGATGATTCGCAATGGGCGTATCAGTTAATTTCTCTTTATACGGGCGATATGAGTGAACATGCATTTTTATCAGGCATTAGTGATGGTGTTAGAACTGAGCAAGAATATGCGCAGCGTTTATGTGAAGCTTATTTTTACCTAGCTAAAATGCATCAAGCAGCGGGTGAGCTTTATTTAGCATCCGATTATTTTAGGCTTGCGCTTGCGACTAACGTGCACGAGTTTATTGAATATAAATATGCGCGTTTAGAACTTGAGTTGATGGAAGGTGTTGACGCAAGTTAAGCGTTTTAAATTAATAGGTGTATTACTATGTTGTTTGTTAATTACAGGCTCGAGTAATCACCTTGGCGCTATTGGCTTTTGGCATGTTTTAAATACAAAAGCCAATGTTCTACAAAGTTATTGGAATTCACCAGCTTATTTTTCTGATCACCTAGAGCAGTTACCAAAGACCTCTTTAGCTATACTTGCTCGCAGTAAAATTTCCTCAGCACAATATATGTATTCTCTTAAACTTATTAAAAGCAGTCAGAGTGATACTGCAAAACAATTTTGGCTCTCAGCTATAAATGACTTAACAATCCCAGAGCGTAAAATATTAGCAACAAAGTTACTTGAGCAATCACGTTGGAGCGATTTAGAGTTACTCGCTAGTAAAAACAAATTACCAGCAGGGGATGTGCTAAATCATCTAAAACTTCAGTTAAAAACACCACAGAGTAAAATATCTACCGCGTTTATCCACGATCTTGGTTTTTCATCTTTAAAAAATATAAGTAAGCCTAATAAGCAATGTATGTTTAACGTGCTGACTATGAGCGATCATCGTAGTGGCTTATATAAACTTACAGAGTTTATTAATGCTTATAATAAACAACCAGAGCCCCGTGAAAATATTTTTTGCTTTTCAAAACCAGTTTACGTTGCAGGTATGCTTGAGTGCAAAAGTAGTACTAGTCAAATAGCAAAGTGTGACTGGCAATTATCTAAACTTAATAGCCAGCTTCCTAACAATTTTGATTTTATAGTGATGATGCCTAAAGATGGAACGGCTAATGTCACGAAGGGAACAATGCTAATAAACTCAAAAGCAAAATACAGTATATTTTTGCATGAGCTGATGCATTTTAACGGTTTTGAAGATGAATACGCTTTGCCTAAAACTAAGCAAGCATGGTTGTGTGCAAAAACGGGTTTTGTTGCACCTAATTTATTTATTTCTCATGGTGAGTCGCCGCCAACAGGTTGGCATAAAGCAAAGAGTTGCCAGGTAGGGGGTATTGCTTATAAACCTAGTGAAAATTGGTCTATTATGCAATATCAGCAGTTAGGGCTCTCAGCGCAGTATAGACAACTTTGGTTGAAACATTTAGATATGACCAATGGTAACTTTCATCATCACCCTGGCGCGCTTACATTTGCAAATAAGGCCATATTAAATTAACAATTATCAGTATTAATTAATTGTTTTTTTAGGCTTAATAAATTGTTAGTTCTTGTTTAAAAAACACCCATATAGAACCGCTTTTTATAGACAAAATCAGTGTTTTTCAGTATAACTATAGTCATTAATGTCGTTTAAAAACAGGCAGTAAAAGCATCACTTAGTATTAAAAAGAGATGCCCTGATAAACTTATGATAATAAAAGGCCCTACATTATGACTTTGCTCTGGATACCCTTGTTATCCTTAATTGGCAGTGTTATTTCTGCATGCACAGGTAAGTTATCTCGCAATTTAAGCACTAGTTTAACGGCTCTTGCGCCTTTGACGGCTTTGGGGATTACTCTATACCATGCACCTGCCGTTTTAGCGGGCGAAACCATTCGTTATTCTTTAGCTTGGATCCCGTCAATAGGACTCGATTTATCTCTGCGGTTAGACGGCCTCAGTTTATTGTTTATGTTTATGATTTTAGGCATAGGCTTGCTCGTTATCCTCTACACGCGTTACTACCTAAGCGCTAATGACTCAATGGCTAAGTTATATAGTTACTTAATGCTATTTATGACTGCAATGCTTGGTATTGTTATGTCTAACAACGTCATTCAACTGTGGTTGTTTTGGGAATTAACGAGCATCAGCTCATTTTTATTAATTAGTTTTTGGTGGCATAAATCAGAAGCGCGAAAAGGCGCACGTATGGCGCTTGCTGTAACAGGCGCGGGCGGCTTAGCGTTACTTGCTGGATTGATGCTATTAGGTGATATTGTTGGTAGTTACGACCTAGATGTTATTCTAGCGAGTAAAGCAATAATTCAATCTCATGATTTATACGAAGTAGCATTGGTATTGGTGCTACTGGGTGCGTTTACTAAATCGGCACAATTTCCATTTCACTTTTGGCTTCCTCATGCAATGGCAGCGCCTACGCCAGTAAGCGCGTATTTACATTCTGCGACGATGGTAAAAGCCGGTATATTTTTGTTAGCACGTTTTCATCCTGCTTTAGCTGGCACCGATACGTGGTTCTTGCTCGTTGGGTTAACGGGTTTAGCTACGTTGTTGTTTGGTGCTTATATAGCATTATTCAAACACGACTTAAAAGGCTTGTTAGCCTATTCAACAATAAGCCATTTGGGTTTAATAACGCTATTACTCGGACTTGATACTGAGCTTGCGACTGTTGCTGCTATTTTTCATATAATTAACCATGCAACGTTTAAAGCGTCGTTATTTATGGCCGTTGGTATTATTGATCACGAAACGGGCACGCGCGATATGCGTAAATTAAATGGTATGTGGCGATACTTACCATACACTGCAACGCTTGCGATGGTCGCGGCGGCTGCAATGGCAGGAGTTCCTTTACTAAATGGCTTCTTGTCTAAAGAAATGTTTTTTGCAGAAACGCTACACCAGCAAGTGCTTGGTTCTATGTCGTGGTTAATTCCAGTACTGGCAACTGTTGCAGGTGCATTAGCTGTTGCGTACTCAGCACGCTTTATTCATGACGTGTTTTTTAATGGTGAACCAATTGATTTACCTCGTACGCCGCATGAGCCACCGCGCTATATGCGTGTACCAATAGAAATACTCGTTGTGATTTGTTTGTTAGTGGGTATGTTCCCGCACTTTACAATTGATGGCATTTTATCTGCGGCGTCTTTAGCTGTACTTGGAAAAGAAATGCCAGTGTACGAATTGGCTATCTGGCATGGGTTTAACTTGCCTCTACTAATGAGTGCGATGGCGATTGCTGGCGGCTTATTTATTTATATTAATCGTAAATATCTATTTCAGTTTCAAGCATCGTTACCACCTCTAAACGCTAAAAAAACGTTTGAACGTGTGATATTAAGCGTTATTGCTTGGTGTCAGTCAAAGGTAAGCAGTACAGAAAATGGATCACTACAGCGCTACCTTGTAATTATGCTAGCGGTAGTATTGCTGTGTGCGGGTTGGCCATTATTTGAAATGCAACAACTTGCTGGTAGCATGCCACTTACGCCTGTTGATGTGCACAATGCAATTGGTGCAGGCTTATTGATTATTGGTGCTCTTGCCACCGTTATTTGGCATCGCTCTCGAATGGTATCGCTATTAATGCTCTCAATTGTAGGATTAATGGTGTCGGTTGTATTTACACGCTTTTCTGCTCCTGATTTAGCGCTTACGCAGCTAACCGTTGAGGTTGTTACTATTATTTTACTTATGCTGGCATTGTTTTTCTTGCCGCAGCATACGCCAAAAGAATCAAGTTCATTACGCGTACTTCGAGACTTAGCAATAGCCTCTACGTTAGGTGTAGTTATAGCAAGTATTTGTTATGCATTACTTACACGTCCATTAGATTCAATCTCAGACTTCTTTATTGCTAACGCTAAAATTGGTGGCGGTGGTACTAACGTAGTTAACGTTATTTTGGTCGACTTTAGGGGCTTTGATACACTTGGAGAAATCACTGTATTAGGTATTGCCGCATTAGGTATATTTAAAGTACTTTCTCGAATCCCATTATTTATGCCAGCAAGTGACAGCGAAGGGCGCCCATGGGCTAAAGAACGTCATCCAATATTACTGGCGAGTATTTCACAAAGTTTATTACCGCTTGCGTTATTAGTTTCTGCATATATTTTCTTACGTGGGCATAACTTACCTGGTGGTGGCTTTATTGCAGGACTGGTAACGTCAATCGCGTTTATTTTGCAATACATGGCGCATGGTACAGCATGGATAAACGAACGCTTTGATGTTAATTATCGCAAAATTATAGCCTCAGGCATTGGTATTTCTTTGTTTACAGGTGTGGGTAGTTGGTTCTTCGATAAGCCATTTTTAACAACTTGGTTTGACTACTTTGATATTCCGTTTGTCGGTAAAACAGAGCTTGCCAGCGCGATTGCATTCGACTTAGGTGTTTACTTAACTGTTGTAGGCGCTACGTTAATGATTTTAGCAAGCTTAGGTAATATGACAGCAGATACCCAGAAAAAAGAGGTAAATATTTAATGGAATTATTGTACGCATCTTGCGTTGGAGTATTGGTCAGTTGCGGTGTGTTTTTACTGCTGAGAGCTCGTACGTTCCCTGTAGTACTTGGGCTTACTATGATTTCATACGCTGTTAATTTATTTTTGTTTTCAGCAGGTCGCCTTACTATTAATAAAGCGGTAGTACTTGGTACTGGCACAGAATACGCCGATCCTCTACCTCAAGCATTAGTACTAACTGCAATAGTGATTGGTTTTGCGATGACTGCATTTGTGGTTATTTTGGCAATACGTGGGCGCGCCGATTTAGGTAGTGACCATGTTGATGGTTATGTGCCTAACACCTCTGCAGATAATAAGGAGCAAAAATGATCCAACATTTAGCTTCACTACCTATTTTATTACCTATGCTGACGGCTGTTATTTTATTGCTGCCGCCATGTGGTAAAAGCGTCAAAATTCGCCGCTTAGTTTCAATTGTAATGGCAATAGCTACTTTTGCCATTAGTGTGCTTTTACTTGTACATATTTATAATACGGGTATTAATGTTTACGCTATTGGTAATTGGTCTGCACCATTTGGGATAGTCTTAGTCGCTGATATGCTATCTACCTTATTGGTTACGTTAACTTCACTTTTAGGTTTGGGCGCTATTTTATATGGTAGTGCTGGCGATGATGAAAAGGGCAGCTTTTATCATCCACTTGTTCATTTTTTAATATTGGGTGTAAATGGCGCGTTTTTAACTGGCGATTTATTTAACCTATTTGTATTTTTTGAAGTGTTACTGATTGCATCATATGCACTGTTAATGCACGCAGGTGATAAACAAAACACTCGTGCGGCACTGCAATATGTAATATTAAATTTAGTTGGCTCAAGCGTATTTTTAATCGGTTTGGGTATTTTGTACGGTGTACTTGGTACGCTTAATATTGCAGATATGGCGCAAAAAGTATCACAGCTTTCGGGAGATGATGTATACCTAGCAAAAGCAGGTGGTTTATTACTATTAATTGTATTTGCTTTAAAGGCCGCACTATTACCTCTGCATTTATGGCTTCCAAATACGTATTCAAGCGCTAAACCTGTGGTTGCTGCATTGTTTGCGATTATGACCAAAGTAGGCGTTTACGCCATGCTTCGTGTTTACACGGTGATATTTGGCGAACAAGCAGGAGCGCTTGAACATATGGCGCAGCCTTGGCTTTGGGGCTTAGCAATTGCCACCATTATAGTGGGTGCCATTGGTGTTATGGCAGCGCAAGACTTACGTAAACTCACCTCTAACTTAGTATTAGTATCGGTAGGTACGTTGGTTGCGCTAATTGCATTGCAAAATGTAAATGCCACTGCTGCACTTTTATATTATTTAGTGCATTCAACACTTGTTAGTGCTGCACTGTTTTTACTAGCAGACTTAGTTTCAATCCAGCGCGGTAAAGTTGGCGATAGGCTAGTAGCGGGTCGCTCTGTTAAACAACCATTTTTATTAGGTGTGTGCTTTATTGTTGCGGCTTTAACTGTAGTTGGTATGCCGCCACTATCAGGCTTTGTAGGTAAAATTTGGATACTTAAAGCCACATTAAATAGTGAGCAAGCTTTACTATTTTGGCCTGTATATTTAGTAACAAGCTTTGCGTTGTTGGTAGCGCTTTCGCGTGCTGGCACGACCTTGTTTTGGGAGCATAAAAGTAAAAATAGCGAAAACGCAGATTGTGCAAATGCACACCCGTTGCAGGTAATTGTAATTATAGGTTTACTTGCGTGTTCGCCATTGCTCGTTATTTTTGGCGGACCAATAAGTGAATACATGCTAGGTGCTGCTACTCAGTTACATGATATAAGCGGCGGTATTAATGCTGTACTTAAAGGAGGCATGTGATGAGATTACAAGCCCGTTTTCGTTGGTTACCAACGCCATTTCGTAGCTTATTTTTGTTTATGGTTTGGCTATTGTTAAATAATAGCGTGTCGGTAGGGCACTTAGTATTAGCGACTATTTTTGCAATACTTATCCCGATATTAAGTTTTTCGCTTCGCGAGCCTCAGCCACTAATTTTAAAGCCGGGCTTGGCTCTTAAGCAGTTGCTTATTGTGCTGTACGATATTGTCGTAGCAAATTTACAAGTGGCTTTACTTATACTTGGTCCATCTAAAAATTTGCGTCCGGCATTTATAAAAGTACCGATAGATTTAACTCATGATATGCCAATTACCATATTGGCCAGTAGTGTATCGCTTACACCCGGTACAGTGAGTGCAGAGGTTTACCCAATTGCTGAATCGTTACCTGAGGGTGAAGAGCCAACACAACGCTACTTATTAATACATGTGCTTGACCTTAAAGATGAAGAAGCACTTATCAAACAAATAAAACAACGCTACGAAGCTCCACTAAAGGAGATATTTCAATGTTAGACACCGTATTACTCATTGTTTTTTCGATGATTGGCTTATCATTATTGCTTAATTTATGGCGATTGATCATTGGTCCATCAGTGCCTGATCGTGTTTTAGCGCTCGATACAATGTACATTAACGTCATTGCACTGATTATTTTATATAGCATTAGTATGGATACAGGGCTTTATTTTGAAGCTGCACTGCTTATTGCCATGCTAGGTTTCATAAGTACAGTTGCAGTGTGTAAGTATTTACTACGTGGCGATATAATTGAATAAGGTGAAAACATGATCAGCGAATGGGTTGTATCAATATTATTGTTATTTGGTGGTACGTTTATTTTAATTGGCTCAATAGGCTTAGTTAAACTACCTGACTTTTTTATGCGTTTGCATGGGCCAACTAAAGCAACAACGTTGGGCATGGCAAGTATGCTAATTGCAGCTATGGTTTATTTTGCAAATTCAGGGCATGGCCTAAGTGTTAAAGAAATACTCATTACTATATTTTTACTAATTACGGCACCGATTAGTGGTTACATGCTAATAAAGTCAGCTATTCATCACAAGCTAAAAGCCAAAGAAGGCACTAAAGGCCTAGATAATGTAGAAGACGATTAACATAAAAATATATTTATAAAAGGCCGAATAAATTCATTTTATTCGGCCTTTTTAGTGACTGCTTGTACCCTTTACAAGACTAATTAATAATGTAACTATAAAACGATTATTTATATGAAAGGATATTATTATGGGTAAGGTACTACTTTTATCATTACTGATTTTTTCTAGTAGTTTGTATGCTGAACAAAATACTAAGCAGCAAAAAATAGATGAACTTATTAGTGTAATGAATTTAGATTCAATGGTTGACTCTATGTACGGCCAGGTTGAAGGTATGATGAAAGGGATGTCAGACCAAATGGGCGTTAAGCCTTCTGAACAGGCAATTTTTGATCAATACTACAGCGACATGACGACGGTATTAAAAACCGAAATGAGCTGGGCCAAAATGCAGCCGATGATGATTAGCGTGTACGACAAACATTTTAGTGAGCAAGAAATTGCCGATATGCTAGTGTTTTATAAAACAGATACAGGGCAAAAAATACTTGAAAAAATGCCTGTTGTAATGCAAGAGTCTATGCAAATGTCACAAAGCTTAATGAAAGATGCTATGCCTAAAATACAAACTTTAGCGCAGCAACTAAGCGACGAATTAGAGCAAAGCCGTAGCGAATCAAACTAGGGCAGCGCATGTTTGGTATTTATGCTGCGTTATCGCCTATTTATGGGGAATAACCACACTACATAGGCTCTGCCTTGCCTATAGACCAAACAGTCTGCTGTAAATTAAACCATCAATGATCAACACGCCCTTAGATCAATACGCGTCTTACTTAGGCGCTTCTCTCCTGAATTACATCCCCTCCAGATAATACACGCCCGATATCAGCTTAAGTTAATTATGTTTGTGTCACTATACTAATGAGCAACAATACTTAATTAATTTGAGGGATTAAATTCGGCGTTAACTGCGTTAAACATTTTTGATATACGACTGCATGGATGCAGAGGCAATTAGTGATAACAACTAAATAACGAAACCTTTGCCTTGTTATCAACACGATTTTCTTGTCTTAAATAGGTTACTTAATTAAGCGAATTGGTATTATTTTATTAGTTTTAAAATAGTCATTGACCTATGTGTTGCACCTAGGTTTATTATGAAGCTACTGAAACACGACGGAGCTAAATTATGTATGTTAAACAACTCGCCAAGTTAATGGGCGTGACTGCCGATACTGTTCGTCATTACACACGTGTTGGGTTACTTAATCCAATACGCAGTGAAGAAAATGGCTATCAAGAATATACAAAGCGAGACCAGCAACGTTTAAAGTTTATTATTAGCTCTCGTCAACTTGGTTTTTCACTCAAAGATATTCAACACATTATAGGCGAGTCAGAGCAGGGGAATTGTCCTTGTCCGTTAACGCGTAAACTCATTACTAAACGCCTAGAAGAAACCGAAGCACTATTTCAAGAAACATTAAAATTACGAAACAGAATGCATGCAGCTCTGGCGCAATGGGATACATCAGCCGATGGTGCAAATGCCAGTGACGTGTGTAGTTTAATAGAATCATTTGTTGATCCAATAAACGATTCTGCAAATAAGGAGCAGCGTAATGACGACTAATACAAAAGACACCGCGCAAAACTTTATTATTGAGGGTGCTAATTGCGGCAGTTGTGTGGCTAAAATTGAAAAAGCCCTTAATAGCGTGCAAGGCGCGCAAAACGTGGAAATGAACTTTGCTGAGCGTACAGTACGTGTAGAAGGTAAAGCTTGCGAAAGCACGCTTATTAAAGCAGTCGAAAACATTGGTTATTCAGCTAAGCCAATGAGTAACGAGTCTGATCAAGATGCACTTGATGAAAAAGCAAAGTCGGATGAGGCACATTATAAAAAGCTAATGCGTAATATGATATTAGCGTTAGGGGTCGGTGCGCCGTTAATGATATACGGGCTTATTTTTGACATGAGTGTGACCACCGACACACAACGAATAGCATGGTTTTTAGTGGGTATAGTCACGCTTGTGGTTATGGCTATATCAGGTAAACAATTTTACAACGGTGCATGGCAGGCATTCAAAAACCATGCTGCCAATATGGATACATTAATAGCGCTTGGTACAGGTACTGCGTGGTTGTATTCAATGTTTGTGGTAATAGCACCAAACTTATTACCGGAAGTTGCAAGACACGTATATTTTGAAGCATCATCGATGATCATCGGTTTAATTAGTTTAGGGCTCGCTTTTGAAGTAAAAGCACGTGGGCGCACCTCACAAGCAATTAAACGCTTAATTGGCCTGCAACCAAAAACTGCACGCGTAATTCGCGATGGGCAAGAGCAAGACATCGACATTAGTGATGTTGTAAAAAATGATGAAGTACGCGTTCGCCCGGGTGAAAAAATCCCTGTGGATGGCGATGTTATTGAAGGCAGCAGTACGGTTGATGAGTCAATGCTTACTGGTGAGCCAATGGCCGTCCGCAAAAAAACGGGCGACAAAGTCGTTGCCGGAAGTATTAATAAAAGTGGCACTTTATTATTTAAAGCCACGCACATTGGTAGCGAAACCACACTTGCCAATATTATCAATATGGTAAAGCGTGCACAAAACTCTAAGCCATCAATAGGGCGCTTAGCTGATGTTATATCAGGAATATTTGTACCAACAGTCATGATTATTGCAGTACTTGCTGGCCTTGCATGGTTAAACTTTGGACCTGAGCCATCAATTGCTTATGCCGTTGTTGCAATAACCACTGTACTTATTATTGCTTGTCCTTGTGCGCTAGGACTCGCAACCCCTATGTCGGTTATGGTGGGTATTGGTAAAGCTGCAGAGTCAGGAATATTAATTCGAAATGGTGAGTCGCTGCAAACAACATCTAAAATCACCACCATGATTTTAGATAAAACAGGCACTATTACTCAAGGCACACCGCAAGTTACCGATGTAGTTACGTTTAACAACAGTGATGAAAATACAGTAATGCAACGTGTTGCAAGCCTTGAAAGTAGCTCAGAGCATCCATTGGCAGAAGCAATTACGGCACACGCTAAAAAGCAGGGGTTAACTTTAAGTAAAGTAGCTGACTTTAACGCAATTACAGGTAAAGGTGTCACTGGCAGTGTTGACGGGCAAACATTGTTGTTTGGTAATAAAGCGCTAATGGATAAATACGATGTAGCCGTTGATGATGCAACCGAGCAAGCTCAAACACTTGCCAGTGATGCTAAAACGCCCATGTATTTTGCAAGTAATAATAAGCTCCAAGCTATTATTGCAGTAGCAGATCCTATTAAAGAGGATTCAGTTGAAGCTATTAAACGCCTGCAAGATAAAGGTATTCACCTAGTTATGCTAACAGGTGACAACAAAGCCACTGCACAAGCCGTTGCTAAGCAAGTTGGTATTGATGACTTTATTGCAGAAGTCATGCCTGATGACAAAGTAAACGAAGTAACAAAGCGCCAAGCAAACGGTGAAATAGTGGGTATGACAGGTGACGGTATTAACGATGCCCCCGCACTTGCGCAAGCCGATGTAGGGTTTGCAATTGGCACAGGTACCGATGTTGCAATAGAAAGTGCAGACATTACCTTAATGCGTGGTTCGTTACATGGCCTTGCTGATGCAATTGCAGTGAGTAGTGCAACTATTTTAAATATTAAACAGAACCTATTTGGTGCCTTTATTTATAACGTGGCGGGNGCAGCCGGCGTGTTGTATCCATTTTTTGGAATACTACTTAACCCTGTTGTTGCAGGTGCAGCTATGGCACTTTCATCGCTTACAGTGGTAAGTAACGCTAATCGCTTACGTTTTTTCAAACCAAATAAATCGTAATTTAAGCTAAGGAGTACATTATGTTGATGATTAATATAGGTGGTGCACTGTTAATAGCCGCAATTATTTATTGGTTTTGGCTATACAAACCAGAGCAAACACAAAGTGATGACAACAAAGTAACGATAGTCGTTGATAACGGTGTTTATAAGCCAGGACACATTAAAGTGGCAGCCAACAAAGAGGTTGTACTTACCTTTGATAGAAAAGACAGCGCGCCGTGCGCCGAAACCGTGGTATTTCCACAGCTTGATATAAGTAAAACTCTGGCAATGGGTGATGGCAACACAGTTAAACTACCCGCGCTTGAAGCCGGTGAGTATGATTTTCATTGCCAAATGCAAATGTATAAGGGCAAGCTAGTTGCTCAGTAACCTGAACTAAGTAGGTGTTGGGGTCGTATAGTTGCCTTATAAAAGTTACGAGTAAGAGTCGCTATATTAAATGAATAAATTAAACCCTAAAAAATTATTGAATAGTAAATGGACCGCAACACCTTCTATTAATAAAGAAAAACACTTCATTATTGTTGAGGTGGAATTTGATGAAGATGGTAATGTAATTGAGTGTATTACCGAGGCTGTTATGTCAAAAAATCAATATCCAATTAGTTGGCGAGATTTAAAAGATAACCAAAAGTGGCTACAAGGGTGGAAGTAGTTTAAATCTATGTAATTTACCTCCCACTAGGGCGTGTTGATCTTTGTGGATTGAAATTTGTTCAATCTAGGGGCGATTAAATCGCGGCGCGAGGTTTGTAACCTAGTGGGCTAAGTAAAAACCGAGCAACAAAGAGTTGATCGTCCCTAGAAAGAACCCAAAGGGCAGTGCATGTTTGGTATTTATGCTGCGTTATCGCCTATTTATGGGGAATAACCACACTACATAGGCTCTGCCTTGCCTAAAAACCAAACA
>NZ_AUTP01000312.1:0-8857 GCF_000498075.1 Pseudoalteromonas sp. TAB23 | reverse complement strand
CTAGGGCCTGTTGACCTTTCAGGATTAAAATTTGTTCAATCTAGGGGCTATTTAATCGCGGCGTGAGGTTTGTAACCTAGTGGGCTAAGTAAAAACCGAGTAACAAAGAGTAAATTGCCCCTAGGCAGAACCCTTCGGGCAGCGCATGTTTGGCATTTATTCCACGTTATCGCCTATTTATGGGGAATAACACTACATAGGCTCTGCCTTGCCTAAATGCCAAACACACTGCTGCAAATTTAACTTCGAAAGATAAACAGGCCCTAATAATTAGTGAATAACTATAAAAAGTAATTATTGTGCTGATAAAAATTCATTAATATTTCATTTTGATTGATTAAGCTATCCCGTTGCCTTTAAAATTGCGGGTAAATTAATTTATAAAATTTTTATGATACCGGTGTCAAAAGCTAAAAATTGCGTTATCATCGGCATCTAAAATTATAAAAACAGCACTTTTTTTGCATTTTTAGTTATACTATCGGCGCTTAATTTTAGTGTAAATAAGCAGTGTTAAGAGTTTTGCTTTTATAAAAAACATTTTTAAATCAATTGATTGAAAAAACTAGAGGGTATTTCCATGTCTAACCGAACGCAACTAGCAAGTTGGCAAGCACTAGAACAAAGTGCAGCTAAGATGAAACAAACACATCTGAAAACGTTATTTGCACAAGATGACACGCGCTTTTCTCAGTTTTCGACTCAAGTACCTGGCGTATTATTCGACTATTCTAAGCAACTTATTGATAACGCTGTTTTTGCTAACTTAATGTCGCTTGCTAAAGAATGCGATATCGCATCGTGGCGCGATAAAATGTTTAGCGGTGAAAAAATAAATATCACCGAGGATCGCTCAGTACTACATACGGCACTTCGTAATCGCGCTCACACTCCATTAATCGTTGATGGCGAAAACGTAACACAAGCCGTAGACAACGAATTAGCTAAAATTAAAGTGTTTGTAGAAAAAGTTCGTAGCGGTAAATGGTTAGGCTATACCGGTAAAGCGGTAAAAGATGTTGTAAGTATTGGTGTAGGTGGTTCTAACCTTGGCCCACAAATGGCAACCGAGGCATTAAAAGCACTTGCTGATGATACGTTAAATGTTCATTACGTATCCAATGCTGACGGTGTACAAATTTCGTCTATATTGAAAGCCATTGACCCTGAAACAACATTATTTGTTATTTCGTCAAAAACATTTACTACGTCAGAAACTATGACAAACGCTAAAACAGCGGTTGATTGGTTTTTACAAACAACAAAAGATGAAAGTACAATTGCAAAGCACTTTGTTGCAGTAAGTACAAATTTAGAAAAAACGGCAGCCTTTGGTATCAGCGACGAAAACGTATTCACTATGTGGGATTGGGTTGGCGGTCGCTTTTCACTTTGGAGTGCGATAGGCTTACCAATTGCTTTATATTTAGGCTACGACGCCTTTGAAGCAATTTTAGAAGGCGCGTTTGAAATAGACGAGCACTTTAAATCTGCGCCGTTTGAGCAAAATATACCATTAATTATGGCGTTACTTAGTGTATGGAATACGAGCTTTTTAGGCTACACAGCGCAAGCTATATTACCGTACGACCAAGCACTGCATATGTTGCCTGCGTATTTACAGCAAGGCGAAATGGAAAGTAACGGTAAACACGTTAACTTTGCAGGCGAAACGGTACCTTATACTACAGTTCCAATTATTTGGGGTATGACGGGTATTAATGGTCAGCACGCGTTTTATCAGTGTTTACACCAAGGTAATGTAATTGTACCTGCAGATTTTATTGCATCAGTTAAACCACAAGTGAATGTTGATAAGCATCACGATATTTTATTATCAAACTTCTTTGCACAAACAGAAGCGATGATGAGTGGTGTAGATGCAGCGCAAGTTACTGCTGATTTAACAGCTAAGGGTAAATCGCAAGCAGAGATTGATGAGTTATTAAATCATAAAATTCATCAAGGCAATCGTCCTACAACGTCTATGCTATTAGATACAGTAGATGCTAAAACAGTGGGCCGTTTAATTGCACTGTATGAGCATAAGATATTTTGCCAAGGCATTATTTTAGAAATATGTTCGTTTGACCAATGGGGTGTAGAACTGGGTAAAGGTTTAGCATCTAAAATTGAGAGTGAACTCACTGATGAAAGCGTTAAACATGCTCATGATAGTTCTACAAACGGCTTAATGGCGTACTACAAACAAAACCGTACGCAGTAAAAAATTCGCTTACGCAAGTAAGTAAACCGAGTACCTTTGAACGGGTAGCGCTGGAGTGCTTAGGGTCTGTATTTTTGTGAGAGGAGATACAGGGCCCCTAAGGCTCATTTAATAAGCGCAATGATAAAAATAATAATAAATCATCGATACAGAACAATTCAGCAGGCTTTTATTTAAATACAGCTATAAAAGCCATCTAATCTAGCAATAAATAGGCATACCCGCGCATTTATAAAGTGTACTGGGTATCACAACGTAGAGAGTAACTATGCTTAATCCTTTTGATATTATAATTTTTGGGGGCGGTGGTGATCTTGCGTTACGCAAATTGCTACCTGCAATGTACAGAGCATATCAAGAAGGTAACTTACCTGAAGGCTCACGTATCCTACCAACAGTACGCGAAGAATCGAAACGTGCTGAATACATAGAAACAGCGCATAAAGCATTACAAGAATTTTTAAGCAAAGGTGAGTTTAACGCTAAAGATTGGAAAGCATTTTCTACTTTTTTAGTGCCAGTGGTAAGTAATGTTACAGAAGCAGACGACAACTGGGATGTGCTAAAAGGCATTTTAGATGAGCACGAAAGCACTAAGTCTCGTGTGTTTTATTTATCGCTTCCGCCTGCTGTTTACGGCACATGTTGTGAAATATTATCGACTAAAGGTTTAATTACACCTACATCACGCGTTGTTGTTGAAAAGCCTATTGGTTATTGCGGTGATTCTGCTGAAGCAATTAATGGAAAAATTGCGGAATTTTTTAATGAAGAGCAAATTTTCCGTATTGACCATTACTTAGGTAAAGAAACAGTACAAAACTTAATGGCGCTACGTTTTTCAAACTCATTGTTTGAAAATATGTGGGATGCTAAATCTATTGATAACATCCAAATTAGCTTATCAGAAACTGTTGGCCTTGAAAGCCGTGCTGGTTTTTACGATAAAGCCGGTGCACTTCGTGACATGGTTCAAAACCATTTATTACAACTACTTTGTTTAGTTGCAATGGAGTCGCCTAATAAGCTTAACGCTAACAGTATTCGTAACGAAAAATTAAAAGTATTAGAAGCACTTCGCCCGCTTGTAGATGGCGATGTTGATGAAAATATTGTTCGTGGTCAATACGTACCAGGTGACTTAAACGGTAAAATTGTACCGGGTTACTTAGAAGAGCTAAATGAAGGTTCTAGTAAAACAGAAACGTTTGTAGCTATTCGTGCGCATATTGATAACTGGCGCTGGGCGGGTGTTCCATTTTACCTTCGTACGGGTAAACGTATGGCTAAGCGCTGTGCAGAAATTGTGGTTGAATACAAAAAAGTATCTCACAATATCTACGAAGATAACGTGGGTAATATCGAGCCAAATCGTCTTGTTATTCGTTTGCAGCCAGAGGAAACAATTCAACTAACGCTTATGTCTAAGCGTCTTGATAACCTTCAAATGCAACTTGAACCAGTAACAATGAATATTGAGCTTTCACAAGCTTACAGCAATGGTTTTCACTCAGATGCGTACAAGCGTTTAATGCTTGATGCCGCTGCAAATAACCCATCATTATTTATTCACCGTGATGAAGTTCGTCAAGCGTGGAAATGGATTGATCCAATCATTGACCGTTGGCAAGACAAAGGCAAGCCTGCACTTTACCGTGCTGGTAGCTGGGGTCCTGAGGATGCTGATGAACTATTGGCAGAAAAAAGCCACGTGTGGTTTAACACAGGCGATAAGGTATAAGTATGGCAACACTAGTTGAAAAGTTTTTTGACGATAAAGACGCGTTAACAGCTGAGCTTTCTGCAACGCTTGAGCAATCATTACGTGATGGTATTAAAAACGATGGCCGTGCTGTATTAATGGTGTCGGGTGGCTCGTCTCCTGCGCCCGCTTATAAGCATTTATCAACGCTTGATTTAGATTGGCAACATGTTGATGTTGCTATGGTTGATGAACGCTGGGTAGACCCAAGCCATGAAAAAAGTAACGAAGCATTTATTAAAAGTACGTTATTACAAAATTTTGGCAGTGCTGCAAACTTTATAACCATGAAAAACGATGCTGCAACCGCGCAGCAAGGCAGTGAAGTGTGTGAAGCCGCTTACAGTGCTTTAAAAGCGCCATACGATGTAACTATTCTAGGCATGGGCCCAGATGGCCACACTGCATCGTTATTCCCAAATGCAGAAGGTTTAGACCACGGTTTAACAACTGAGCAAACAGTATGTGCAATTAATGCGATACAAAGTGATGTGACGGGTAGTATTACTGAGCGAATGACACTTACGTTAAATGCCATTGCGCAATCTAAAGTGGTTAAGCTTTTAATTAGCGGTGAAGAAAAACTCGCTGTTTATAAGCAAGCAAAAGCGGGAGGCGATGTGAATGACATGCCACTACGCGCTGTGCTTAATCACCCAAGTATAAATATTGAAGTATATTGGGCGCCTTAATTTAGGTGCTAATTTAACTTTTAAAGGCCGCTTATATAAGCGGCCTTTTTTATTTGCTCAAATTTAAGCCTAAACACTGCAAAAAAACAGTCCTGAACTGTTAACCAATGTTAATGAATAACTTTGGTTTGTATTAAAATCAACCACGAAGTGTGTTGTTTTTGAACAAAAATTATGAGTTTGAGCTGTATGTTTTTTAGCAACGTTCAGATTTAGTTAAATTTTATTTTTTCATGGTCGTTGTCATAAAAGTTTCCCTTCCTTTTTTAGCTCAAAAGCATTAGCCTAAAGGTATTAACAATGAAACATATAAATTAAAATAAACGGAGCAGTAACATGGCGGAGCAACAAGTACAGCCTTTACACAACGAAAAACATGCCAACACTAAAATTCAAAACGGCATCAATGTAGAATTCATGAAAACTCAACATTTAGTGCCAGTAGTTGCACATGAGTTTGCACGCGTAGCAAACGAGTTTCCAATGTCATTCGTTAAAAACAACGAAAGCGGCACTTTTCAAGCTGTTGCTATGTTTGGCTTAGAGCCAGGCGAAAACCTTTTTGTAGAAGATGGTAAATGGACTGCAGCATTTGCACCTATGGCATCTACTCGTTACCCACTGGGCTTAGTTAAACACCCAGATCAAGATCAATACGGTATCGTAATTGACGAAGCAAGTACGCTTGTTGGTGAAGACGAAGGTAATGCATTATTTGAAAACGGCGAAGAAACAGATTACCTAAAACGTCGTAAAGAAGCGCTTGTATCTTTTATTGAGTTTTCTCAAGTAACTGAAGCGTTCACTAAATTCCTTGCTGATAAAGAGCTACTAATTGCGCAAACGCTTACAGTAGACATTAAAGGCGAGAAAAAAGACATCAACGGTATTTACCTTATCGATGAGAAAAAGCTAAACGAGTTAAGCGATGCTGATTTCTTAGAGCTTCGTAAACGTGGTTACTTAGCACCAATTTATTCTTTCTTAACGTCTACTCATCAAGTAGCACGTTTAGCGCGTTTAAAAGCTAAACAAGCTTAATTATACCAATTGCATTAAATTAGTGATCTATTATAGCGATAAGAAAATGGCTCAATAACAAGGCTAAAATTATGATACATAGTTGTTCTATATAAATAATTTTCAACGTAGTTAGTGAGCTATTTAATACGCTAGAATGACCATGTTTTTAATAAAATTGGTATTACAAACACGTAAAATTTTAAAAAGCGCCTTAAGGCGCTTTTTTTATGCCATTAAACTCACTTTAGTTGAAATTAAGCCCGCAACCATTCACATTAGTTTATAACTTTCCCATAAAAGAACTCATTATGAAAACACCCTTATTAGCAATTTTTGCGAGCAGCCTTTTTGCTTTAAGTAATAGCGTATTCGCTGCAGAGACTCCTTTTGCCATTGCGATTCATGGTGGGGCAGGGACAATAGAAAAAGCACGGTTTACACCCGCTCAAGAAAAGCAGTACCGCGCTAAATTAACAGAGGCTGTAGAGACAGGTTATAAAGTATTGCACCAAGGCGGTGAAAGTTTAGATGCGGTAACTGCGGCAATTACAGTATTAGAGCAATCGCCTTATTTTAATGCAGGGCGTGGAGCGGTATACACTTACGATGGCGGGCATGAGCTTGATGCATCCATAATGGATGGTCGAAACCGTGAAGCAGGCGCCGTTGCGGGTGTAAAGCATATTGAGAGCCCGATTAAATTAGCGCGTTTGGTCATGGATAACTCTGTACACGTAATGCTTAGTGGGCAAGGCGCTGAGGAGTTTGCTAAAGAGCAAGGTGTTGAACTTGTCGAAAATAACTTATTTGATACCGAGCCTCGTTACAAAGCGCTTTTAAAAGCAAAACAAAAATTAGATAAAGCCAAAGCAACCAGTAAAGAGTACCAAGCCGCGCACAAAGCATTGCCTAACTCTTACAAAATGGGCACGGTTGGCGCAGTGGCGCTTGATAAAAACGGTAATTTAGCGGCAGGTACATCCACAGGTGGTATGACGGCAAAACGTTATGGCCGTGTAGGTGACGCGCCGGTAATTGGTGCTGGGACATTTGCTGAAAACGAATCGTGCGCAGTATCGGCAACAGGGCACGGTGAATACTTTATTCGCTATAACGTAGCGAGCGATATATGTGCGCGTGTTAAGTATCAAGGTAAAACCATAGCTGAAGCTGGAGATGAAGTTATAAACGGTGTGCTTAAGCCAATTGGTGGCACTGGCGGCGTTATTATTATTGATACTAAGGGGAATATTAGCTTGCCGTTTAATACCTCTGGCATGTATCGGGCAAGTAAATCGAATACGCAAGCGACCTACGTGGGCATTTTTAACGACGAATAAGCCAAAGTAATTTAATTAACCTCAACTCTGGTTAAGAGATTTACTAACATATTGAACCACAATGATATTTTAATTCATTTATTGCTAGCCAGTTATTTTCAGTGCAGTTAGCGCTGAAAATAACTGCTTGAGATAGATTTATTATTCGCAGTTTAGGTGAATCGCAGCGTTTATATAACAAACAACCCCGTGTTATGCATTTTGTAGGATTAACCCCGGCCGTTTAATTTGATACAATTATGGCTCTTTAACTAATTTTATAAGGTATGCGGGTGGTAAACCTAGGTCAGTTGTTTGGCGAGCTAAAAACGTGCTTGAAAAAAGATCAATTCATTTTCAAAAAACGCTTACATGGCGTAAAAAAAATAACGGATGAAAACAAGCATGCCAACGCGCTTGAAAAAATAGCGGCTGATATAACCCGTAGCCAAGAATTACGTGATAAACGCTTAGCGGGCCTTCCTAAAGTGACTTACCCTGAGCAATTGCCAGTAAGTCAAAAAAAGGAAACAATTAAAGAGGCCATTGCAAATAACCAAGTGGTTATTATTGCAGGTGAGACGGGCTCAGGTAAAACAACTCAAATACCTAAAATGTGTTTAGAGCTTGGTCGTGGTGTTGATGGCTTAATAGGCCATACTCAACCACGCCGATTAGCAGCGCGAACGGTGGCTAACCGTATTGCTGAAGAAATGAAGTGCGAACTTGGTCAGCAAGTCGGTTTTAAAATTCGTTTTAGCGATCAGGTTTCTAATAATACGTACGTTAAACTAATGACTGACGGTATTTTACTGGCAGAAATTCAGCAAGACCGTTTTTTAAACCAATACGACACCATAATTATAGATGAAGCGCACGAGCGTAGTTTAAACATCGACTTTATTTTAGGCTACTTAAAAAACCTACTTCCAAAACGTCCCGATTTAAAAATAATAATTACGTCTGCAACCATCGATCCTGAGCGCTTTTCAAAGCATTTTGATGATGCGCCCATTATAGAAGTATCGGGTCGTACTTTCCCTGTTGATGTGCGTTACAACCCAACGGCCNTGGAAGCCGAGGGCGATCAGCTACAAGGTATTTTTGATGCTGTTGACGAACTGTGCGCGGAAGGTCCTGGCGACATACTGATATTTTTAAACGGTGAGCGTGAAATACGCGATACCGCTGATGCACTTAGCAAGCGTAATTTAAAACACACTGATGTATTACCACTTTACTCGCGCTTATCTAACGCAGAGCAAAACCGTATATTTGCGCCACATTCTCGTCGTCATATTATTTTATCGACCAACGTAGCCGAAACGTCACTAACCGTGCCGGGTATTCGTTATGTAATAGATCCAGGTACTGCGCGTATAAGCCGCTACAGTTATCGTACAAAAGTTCAGCGCCTGCCANTATATCGCAAGCAAGTGCTAATCAGCGTATGGGTCGTTGTGGACGTGTTGAAGCGGGTATTTGTATTCGCTTGTACTCTGAGGATGATTTTTTATCGCGCCCAGAGTTTACCGACCCTGAAATACTGCGTACTAATCTTGCCTCAGTTATTTTGCAAATGTTGGCACTCGGGCTTGGTGATATGGCGCAATTTCCGTTTGTGCAAGCGCCAGATAGCCGTAATATAAGTGATGGTTTATCGTTATTAGAAGAACTACAAGCAGTAAAACCAGACAAACGTGATAGTAAAACGAGTTTAACCGCTTCAGGTAGAGAACTCAGCCGATTACCGGTAGACCCTCGTTTAGCTAAAATGGTGCTCACAGCTCACAAACTTGGCGCATTGCGTGAAGTGATTGTTATTGTGGCGGCG
>NZ_AUTP01000311.1:0-12548 GCF_000498075.1 Pseudoalteromonas sp. TAB23 | reverse complement strand
GACTACGCAATCGTAGCAGCGGGTTTACCCCGCGACATTTGGCAAACAATCTCCCAACCGAAAAACACAATGCGCGATGTAAAATCGCGACTTCGCAATATCGTAGCAACGGGTTTACCTCGCGATATTTGGCAACTAATCTCCCAACCGAAAAATACAATGCGCGATATAAAATCGCGACTACGCAATATCGTAGCAGCGGGTTTACCCCGCGACATTTGGCAACTAACCTCCCAACCGAAAAAACACGATGCGCGATATAAAATCGCGACTACGATAGTCCACCAAATAATGTAAGTAGTGCTATAAGTACTAAGTAAAATAATACATTGCGCTTAACAAGCTTAATCATACAAGTGGCCTCGTAGGTACAGCCGTAATAACGCTTTTCAACTTGCTCTGCAGCCAGCGCAGTACATGTTACTACTTCTCGGTTTGGAGATTTAAAGTTAAGTACGTAACGTAGCCAACAGCTTGTGCCTTTATTAAAGTTACCTATTACTAAATAACCAAAGCTTGTAATGCGTGCAGGTAACCAGTCGAGCCAAAACAGTAGTTTATGTATAAGTTTAAAACGCTTAGCAAATATTACTTTATGATCTTCTCGTACTAAATCAGCTAAAGTACGTACCAGAGCATATAAAACCGCACCTGGCGCGCCTAAAACAACAAACCAAAAAATAACCGCGCAGTAAAATCTAAAGTTTACCCACGCCAATGTTTGCCCAAAGGTTTCGCCACCATCTTGATCATCAGTACGCTTTTGACCTATTTGCAACGCATATAAAGATGCAGCAGTACCGTCATCTCGCGTTAACGCATTTAAATACGACTTATATAAAGCACGCTGCTTAGCACAACCAAAGCAAACCAAAAGCACCGCGATATTAATGCCCAACTGCCACAAAACAAAATCAGATAAACAATAAATTAGTGCCATCGCAATCACCGGAAGCAAAAGCCAAATTAAAAAGCCCGGTGCTGAGCTAAATAAGCCCTTATCACCAAGTAATTTATTAGAGCGATTTAAATAACCATTTGCGTAATAACTTATCTGCCAGTAATTAGACCGAGCGCCTAAGCGCTCTAGTATTAATGCAATTATTATAGAAACTAAAATCATGGGAATTACTCTCTTAACTTAGTTGTTCAAGCATATTAAAAAACAATGGCCAATTACAGCTACTGCCAGGATCTGTTTTACGCCCAGGGGCAATATCGCAATGCCCAACAATACGCGAAGGGGTAATTTTTGGATAGCGTTGCATTATAGATTTACTAATAATAGTTAATGTTTTGTACTGTGCTAAAGAATATGGAGCAGTGTCGGTACCTTCAAGCTCAATGCCAATGCTAAAGTTATTACAAGCAGGTACCCCCTCAAACTCGGATTGCCCTGCATGCCAAGCGCGCTTTTCAAAAGGCACGTATTGTATAACCTCACCGGTGCGCTTTACAAAGCAATGGGCCGATACACGTAAATTCTTTAAGTCACTAAAACTCGGATGAGCATTGCAATCAATGCTACCCATAAATAACTCATCAACAAAAGGTGTACCAAACTGCCCTGCTGGCAATGATATATTGTGAATCACCAATAAAGAAATATCAGCCTCATCAGGGCGCTCATCAAAATGCGAACAAGGCCGCTGCGCCACCGTACTTAAAACACCGTCTAAATTTATTTTCATGATACGTTTATTATATAAATATCAAGATATACATATCGCTGATGCTAATGGATTTATTAAAAAAATGATAGTAACAAGCGAGGTATAAAACCTCACCTACAAATAATTCAAACCCACACGTAGGTGCGAATTTACATCCGCTCATGTAACATAACTTTTGAAATTAAAAGCGAGGTATAAAACCTCACCTACAGATAATTCAAACCCACACGTAGGTGCGAATTTACATCCGCTCGTGTAACGTAACTGTTGAAATTAAAAGCGAGGCATAAAACCTCACCTACAAATAATTCAAACCCATACGTAGGTGCGAATTTACTACAAGCGCTTATCTTTATATTAGCTAAAAGGCAATCGCTTCTCTTTCTTTTATAAACATAGTAAAATTTGCTTAATTTATTAACGCTTATGAGCTTTTATTATGTCTATCCCGCACTCTTTAGTTAGCCAACTTGTCACTCTTGCACTCGACGAAGATCTAAATTATCAAACAGCTCAAGACGGAGATATTACCGCGCAGCTTATCCCTCAGAGCGAGCAAGCCAACGCCAAAGTAATCACTCGCGAAGACTGCATTTTTTGCGGAAAAGACATCATCCTTGAAGTATTCAAACAAGTAGACCCAAGCGTTAAGGTTAATATACTAATAAACGACGGCGACGCAGTTAAAGCAAACAGCACATTATTTACCGCTATTGGCCCGGCTCGTTCAATATTAACTGCCGAACGAACTGCCCTTAACTTTGTGCAAACGTTATCAGGCACTGCAACTACTACAGCGCATTACGTAAAAGAGTTAAGTGGTACAACTACGCAACTACTCGATACACGCAAAACCATACCTGGTCTGCGTGCTCTTCAAAAATACGCAGTAAAATGTGGCGGGGGTGCAAACCATCGTATTGGGTTATTTGACGCTTTTTTAATTAAAGAAAATCATATAGCGGCTTGTGGCACAATAAACAAAGCCGTAGCTCAAGCTAAACAAAACCACCCGAACAAACCTGTCGAAGTCGAAGTAGAATCACTCCCTGAACTTAAGCAAGCGATTGAGGCTGGTGCCGACATAATTATGCTCGACAATTTTAGCGTAGAGCAAATTAAGCAAGCTGTAATTTTGACCAACAAGCGCGCAAAACTAGAGGTTTCAGGCAATATGACCCTAGAAACGCTCAAAACTTATTCACAAGCCGGCGTCGATTTTATATCAAGCGGAGCGTTAACAAAAAACTTACAATCAATCGATTTATCGATGCGTTTTGAACAATTTTAAAGCAACAACTGCCAATTAATACCGCTAATCGATTGACAAGTTAAGTAAAAAAGCATTAAATAACCCGAAAGGCTTACTTTGTAACATTTTGTTAAATAAAATCGCTTTTTTATAAGAAGATACGTGCTAAATACTAAAATAAAATGGTAGACTAATTCTGTTGTACTATTTTATTTTAAAAGGTAGTCATAAATAACTAGTACCTTTAGTTTTTAAAGACATAATTAAAAACTAAAGCAACTAAACTACTTACTTTATGCCTATACTATTTGTTGCTACAACATGTAGTGCTCTTAGTAAACTTTTATAGCTAGTACTAAACATAATGAATTCACATACGGCTTTTGTGTTTCATACTCTAAAGCTAAAGTGTAATAAAATTAATTTTAAGTAAAACTGTAAAGTAAATCGGTTAAATTAAGTGAGGCATTTTGCCGCTTAAGTGATTTAAGTTACAAAAATCTATCCTTTAGGAGAGGAAACATGAAAACAATGACTCAAAAACAACAGGGTTTCACCCTAATTGAATTAATGATTGTAGTAGCAATCATCGGTATTTTGGCTGCAGTAGCTTTACCTGCTTATCAAGACTACACAACAAGAGCGAAAGTAAGTGAAGTTATCTCATTTGGTAGTTCAGCTAAAACAGCTGTTAGTGAGTGTGCAATTTCAAACGGTGCTCTAACTAATTGTGCAAGCAATAGTAACGTTGGTTTGGCTGCAGCGGGTGATATTAAGTCAACTTACGTTGAATCAGTTACTGTAGGTGCTGCTGGTGCAATTACAGTTGCAATCCAAGGAACCAATACAGATTTAGATAGTGGGACGCTGTCATTTACACCGTCATATTCTGCAAATGCAGTTTTATGGACGTGTGAAGTAAGTGCTACAACTTTAAATAAATTCGTACCTCAAAACTGCCGTAAAAGCTAATTAAAATTAATTCAAGTAAGTAGCCCTAACGGGTTACTTACTAGCATATATGAAAATACAAAACATCAGTTTATATATATTATGTTCTTTTTTACTTTTATCGCTATTCCCTACAATCGATTCATATTTTCTCGGGTTATATAACGAAAAAAGAGGCTTTCAAGTTGCGGCTTTAGCCTTATCTATTATTTTAATTCCGAAGCTAAGCTTAGATAAAAAACACCACACTATATTAGCGTTAATAATTTTATCAGCATTTTTTTCAGCCCTCCTTAGTGATAATAAGTTACAAGCAATATTAAATTTATTACACTTCACACTACTTATAAACGTAATAAATTTAGGATTTACCCTACAAAAAAATATAAATAAAATCTTCTTTCTGCTTTTCTTCTTGAATCTATTTGTTTTATGTTACTCATTGCTTAATTATTCTTTCTTTATTGTAGATCAGGTCCAACCATACCCTGATGCTATATTATACGGTTTTTATAACATTCGCTTTTTCAATCAATTTCAAATTCTTTGCATCCCTTTTGTTATTTATTTTTTACAACATAAAGAGTTATCAAGAGCTGCTTTTATATTACTAATATTAAATATATTTTTACTCCTTTTAAGTGGTGCTCGAGGAGCTATTTTAGCTTCGTTAGTAATGTTCATGTTCGGAAGTTACTATCAATTAATCAATAGAAAACAAATGTTAAAAATATTGAAGTGCAGCTTTATATCTTTAATATTATTTTCTATCTATTTATTATACCACCAAGATTCTGAATCGATTAATTATGTTATACGGACAAGTAGCTCACTACGCGTAGAGATTTGGAGTGACTTATTATCTAGCTTAGCTCTATCCAATATTTTTATAGGAAATGGACCTGGAGTATATTTTTCTCAGGAATATGGTAATAGCCATCCACATAACAGTGTGTTGCAGATTTTGTATAACTGGGGAGGAATTATAACCACTTTTGTTATAAGCTTATTTTTTAAACTTTTTCAACTTTGCATCAGATATACCAAGAACAATAATATACCTGAATTCAATATTTGCTTTCTCTCACTTCTGGGGTTATTAACCTATTCACTAGTAAGTGGGGTTATTGTAATGCCTATACCTCAAACTTTTATTTTTATTTTAATCGGTATTTTACTGAGCTACTTACCTCTAAATTTGAAAGTTAGTAATAAATCAGAAAAGAATATAATTATATACTCTCTATTATCTCTTTTTTATATATTTTTTGTAATACTAAGCTATAACTGTTTAGACTCGACTCCTTATGGACCTAACTTTTGGTCAAATGGTCAAGTTTCTTTTAATCAATGTAAAATAATGTACTTGAAGGACCTTTAATGGCAAAGCACTCAGGAAAAAAAACTTTAGATACTTTCCAGTGGGTTGGAGTTAGCGCCAGGGGCAAACGTCTTGAAGGGGAACTAACTGGTAATAGTATTGCTTTAGTAAAAGCTCAGCTTCGAAAGCAAGGTATAACCCCTTCAAAGGTTAAACGAAAAGCTAAACCTTTATTTGGTTTGCAGAGTGTTCAAAAAATAACTCCTAAAGATATTGCTTTAGTTACTCGCCAAATTGCAACTATGTTATTAGCTGGCGTGCCATTAATACAGTCAATAGAAATGATTGGCTCAGGCTCTACAAATAAAAGCATTCGTAAATTAATGGAAACCATCTCTGATGAAGTAAAGGCGGGCCAGCCATTATCTACAGCATTAAGAAAGCACCCGCGTTACTTTGATGATTTATACTGTGATTTAGTTTCATCAGGCGAACAGTCAGGTGCACTTGATAGAATATTTGATCGTGTCGCTATTTATAAAGAAAAATCCGAAGCATTAAAGTCAAAAATTAAAAAAGCGATGTTTTATCCTATTGCAGTTTTAGTTGTAGCTTTAATTGTTACCTCTATCCTTTTAATATTTGTAGTACCTCAGTTTCAAGATATTTTTGCTGGCTTTGGTGCAGAACTTCCCGCTTTCACCTTATTTGTAATAGGTATATCGGAATTTATGCAGGAGTATTGGTGGGTTGCATTAATTACTGTAGTTGCTAGTGGTTGGATATTTAAAGAAGCAAAATTAAGAAGCTTAAGACTCAGAGATGCTACAGACAGGGCTATACTTAAGCTTCCTATAATTGGTATGATCTTAAATAAAGCTGCTGTTGCTCGCTATGCACGAACTCTTTCGACTACGTTTGCTGCAGGTGTGCCTCTGGTTGATGCACTTGATTCTGCCGCAGGCGCTTCAGGTAATGCTGTTTATCGTTATGCCATTTTAGACATAAAAGCTGAGGTTAGCTCTGGTAATCAGATGAACTGGGCAATGCGTAACTCAAAAATATTTCCTGATATGGTAATACAAATGGTTGCGATTGGTGAAGAGTCTGGCTCACTAGACGGCATGCTCGCAAAAGTAGCTACTATTTACGAGCAAGAAGTTGATGATGCTGTAGATGGCCTTTCTAGCCTGCTTGAGCCACTTATTATGGCTGTACTCGGTGTACTTGTTGGTGGTTTGATTATTGCAATGTACTTACCTATTTTCCAACTTGGCTCTGTTATTTAATTACCAAAAATAACAATTTACAGGAAATAAAAGAGAAGGCTTACTTTTTGATAAGATATAGCTATTAATGTCTTCTCATTTACTCTCTTTCACTTCTCTTTGTGATAAATACTTCACTTAATTTTTAAACGCTTAATTTTTAAAATAATTTTCAGGTAATAGAATGCAAAGTATTATTGAAGTAATGCAAAGCCAATTGTGGTTTTATTTAACAACAGTTGGCTTAGTAAGTTTATGTATTGGTAGTTTTTTAAATGTAGTTATTTATCGCTTACCGCTAATGATGCAACGTGAGTGGCAAAGCGAATGCAGACTACTGTTAGAAGATGAACTTACAGCTAATAAATCTAAACAAGCCAATATCAACGAGCCTTTTAACTTAGTAAAACCCAACTCTACCTGCCCTAAATGTAAAACTGCCATTAAGCCTTGGCAGAATATTCCTATTATTAGTTGGTTAATACTTAAAGGTAAATGTGCAAGTTGCAGTAATCCTATTTCGGCCCGATACCCTGCTGTAGAGCTAATTACTGCCATATTAAGTTTAATTGTTGCCTATAGCTTTGGTGCGACCGAGCAAGCCCTTTTATATATTTTTGTAACGTGGATATTGGTAGCGCTGACCTTTATTGATATTGACCACATGCTGCTGCCAGATCAACTTACACTTCCGCTTGTATGGCTTGCACTTATTGCCTCTGTAATGGGTTACACAATTACACCAACCAATGCCATTATTGGCGCGGCTTGCGGTTATTTAAGCTTATGGAGCGTGTTTTGGCTATTTAAGTTATTAACCGGTAAAGAAGGCATGGGCTATGGCGATTTTAAATTGCTTGCCGTATTTGGGGCATTACTTGGCTGGCAGTCATTACTTACAATTATTCTGCTTTCGAGCGTAGTGGGTGCCATTATAGGTATTGCGCTGTTGAGCATACAAGGTAAAGACAAAGCAACGCCTATCCCTTTTGGGCCTTATTTAGCGATAGCTGGCTGGATTGCAATGCTTTGGGGCAACCAAATTCAAGGCGCTTATTTTAATTTAATAGGTTATTAAAATGAGTGAACAAATTACTAAAGTTAATAGCTGGGTATTAGGTTTAACAGGCGGTATTGGCTGNCAGCCGTAAGCAATATGTTTGAAGAACTTGGTATTACAATAGTTGATGCCGATATAATTGCGCGTGAAGTAGTTCTCCCAAACAGTAAAGGGCTAAGAGCGATTACCCAACACTTTGGCAAAGATATTTCACTACCCGATGGCACATTAAATAGAGCAGAGCTTCGTGCAAAAATATTTACTAACAACAGTGACAAAGAATGGCTTAATGCGTTGCTACACCCTCTTATTCGGATAAAAATACTAAACGATTTAAATAATGCAACTAGCCCTTATGTTATTTTAGTAGCGCCTTTATTATTTGAAAACAACCTTGATAAATATTGCGACCATACCTTACTTATAGACGTACCAACCTCTGTACAAATAGCGCGTACAGCAAAACGTGACAACACAAGTAGTGAGCAAGTTAAAAGTATTATTGCCTCGCAAATGTCACGTGCCGATAAACAGCAAAAAGCGGATGATATTTTAAATAACGATCGTAGTTTAAACCTAGTGCATATAGAACTTGTTGATCTACATAAAAAGTACCTACAATATGCATTACACAACAAAACTAACTCACTTTAACACTGTCCTAACTCACACAAACTCGTATTTTAGTTAGTAAAATCACAACAAAGAATGAAAGGTGATGTAATCACCTTCTTTTTTCTGATAAATTGCTTACTATTGAAGGAATAAAACAGGTGCGCAATGAATATTAACTCACCGTTATTGAGAAAATTTATAACCCTTGGCCGCATTGATGCCGACACGGTTAAAAACAAACAAAATGAATTTGCCTCAACAGCTGAGCTTATTTCTAAATGTGGAAAAATCGATAGTAAAGATTTAGCTGAACAATGTATTGATTTGTTTCGCGTACCTTATTTTGATTTAAAAGACTTTGATCCTACAAGAATCCCGGCCGATCTCGTAAAAGAAAAACTTATACGTAAACATCATATTTTGCCGCTTGTTCAAAAAGATCGAAAAGTTTATATAGCAGCATCAGACCCAACAGATTACGGCGCATTCGAAAACTTTGAGTTTAGTACCGGTCTTTCATGCGAAATTGTTGTTGTTGATTATATTCAACTCGATACCAAAATTGAGCAATTACTAGATGCAACTGGTAGCCTAAATCTAACTGATGACGAGTTTCAGGAATTTGCTGATTTAGACTCAGAAAGCCAAAGAGATACAGCACCACAAGATGACGATAAAGATGATGCGCCTATCATCGTATACATCAACAAAATTTTAATGGATGCCATTAAAAAAGGCGCCTCTGATTTACACTTTGAACCGTATGAGCACAAGTACCGTATTCGCTTTCGTATTGATGGCATTTTGCATGAAGTGGCAAGCCCACCTAATACATTAGCAACCAAGCTTTCTGCGCGTATTAAAGTAATGTCGCGACTCGATATTGCCGAAAAACGCAAACCACAAGATGGTCGTATAAAACTAAAAATTACTGAACGCAAAAGTATCGACTTTCGTGTAAGTACCATGCCTACCTTGTGGGGCGAAAAAATAGTAATGCGTATCCTTGATTCATCAAGCGCTATGTTAGGTATTGATGTATTAGGCTATGAGCCTGAGCAGAAAAAGCTCTATATGGATGCACTTGCCCAGCCTCAAGGGATGATACTTGTAACAGGGCCAACCGGTTCTGGTAAAACAGTATCGCTATACACAGGTTTAAATATATTAAATCAGCCAGAGCGAAATATTAGTACTGCGGAAGATCCGGTTGAGATTAACCTTGAAGGTGTAAACCAAGTACAAATTAACATTAAAGCCGATATGACTTTTGCCAATGCACTGCGTGCATTTTTACGTCAAGATCCTGATGTAGTTATGGTAGGTGAAATACGTGACCTAGAAACCGCAGAAATATCAATAAAAGCGGCGCAAACAGGTCACTTGGTTTTATCAACATTGCATACAAACTCAGCGCCGGAAACAATCACCCGTTTATTAAATATGGGTGTGCCGGCTTATAACGTAGCAAGTTCGATCAGCTTAATTATAGCCCAGCGTTTAGCACGTCGTTTATGCCCTAAATGTAAAACGCCAGAACAACTGCCGAGTGAAGAACTGGCTCGCCAAGGATTTAGCGCCAAGCAAATTGAAGAAATGACGTTATATACGCCTAAAGGGTGTGATAGTTGTACCGATGGTTATAAAGGCCGAGTGGGTATTTACGAAGTAATGCAAATTACCCCTGAAATTGCCCAAATTATTATGCGCGGTGGTAACTCGCTTGAAATAGCTGACGTTTCACTTAAAGCCGGATTTAATAATTTACGTTTATCGGGTTTACGCAAAGCAGCCGATGGCCTTACATCCCTTGGTGAAATTAATCGCGTGACTAATTTTTAAAGGTCCATAGTAAAAGCTACAAGGTTCTGAACACTAAATTCAGAGCCTTACTTATACCTAGAGACTCATATCTAAGTAATGTAAAATGCAGAAAAAGATTGTAAAGAGTAAATTATGCCTACTATTGTAAACTGCCCAACCTGTAAAACTAAAGTTGAATGGTCAGAGCAAAGCCCATTTCGTCCTTTTTGCTCAAAACGCTGTCAGCTAATTGATTTAGGTGAATGGTCGTTTGAAAATAACAGAATTTCTGCACCAATCACGTCCGCTGAAGAGTTTAGCCAAGACATGATTGAAGATATTGAAGCTATGCTGGCTAAAAATGAAGATGACTTTTTTAAGTAATTTATTTTCATTATGCCCTAAATACGAAAACCAGCATTAAGCTGGTTTTTTAGTATTTACAAAAAGTATAATTAACTTTTTTGTTTACTGTGCTTTTTATTCATACGCTTTTGCATTTTAGCAAATTTCTCTTTTTGCTCAGCGTTAAGTACTTGCATTACTTGGTGTTGCGTTTTTAGTTTAATTAAACCAAATTGCTCACCTTTTTCATGACGTTCATTTAATAGCTCTTTTGCTGCATTTTCGTCAAATGTTGCCGCCGAAAGTAACGCATCCATTTTAGCTTTGTGCGCTTCACGCATCGCTTTACGGGCTTCTTTATCGTCGCCACGCAACGCTTTCATTTGTGTTTTTTGCGCTTCAAAAATAGCTTTTAGTTTAGTTTGCTGCTCATCTGTTAAGCTTAATTTTTCAACGCCGCGCTCAGAAAGTAAAAAGCGAGCTTGAGAATGGCCTTGTTTATGTCCGTCGCCTTTAGCTAATACGCTACCAGCACCAAGAGTTGCTGTTGCTAAGCCACAGATAAGTACTAATTTTGAGAGTGTGTTTAATTTAGTCATAATCATTACCTTAATATTGGGTTGGTTGTGTTGTGGCTGCTAAGCCAGTGAGTTAACTATACCTAACTCAATGCAAAGTAACGCAAAGCAGTGTAAAGGTTGTGTAAAGATTCACCTTTGCACTATTTAGCGGGTAAAATAACGCTATAAACAACTCTAAGGGTTTGTAAATGAAACTATTAATGATTGATGACGACACTGGCCTTTGCGAGCTATTAAGTGAGTATTTAACTGCCCAAGGGTTTGAAATACAAAGCGTACACGACGGTGAGCAAGGCCTTAAACTAGCACAAGCAAATGACTACGCCCTTATATTGCTAGATGTAATGTTACCAACGCTTGATGGTTTTGAAGTGCTTAAACAACTTAGGCAAACAAAACTCACACCGGTAATAATGCTTACTGCAAAAGGTGAAGACTTTGACCGTATTTTTGGTCTAGAGCTAGGCGCTGATGATTACATTCCAAAGCCTTTTAATCATCGTGAATTACTAGCCCGCGTAAAAGCAATAACACGCCGTATAGAGCACATTAATAGCTTAAATGCAGCTACAACGAGTAAGTTACTCGTAAATGGTATTACTGTTAACCTTGCTGCGCGAGAGGCCTCAATCGACGGCTCTACACTGACCCTTACTGGTACAGAGTACGAAATACTCACACTATTGTGTAAAAATGCAGGCGAAGTGGTTAGTAAAGAGCAAATTAGCGAAGAAGTACTAGGCAGGCGTTTAGCTTCTTTTGATCGCTCTATCGATATGCATGTAAGTAATATCCGTAAAAAAATAGCTGAGCATATTCCAGGTGAGCGAATTAAAACAATGAGAGGTACGGGTTATGTCTTTATCCAAGGCGAATAAAAGCACTTACTTTGCTTGGTTAAAACACCCTGGGCACTACCTGTTTTTTAAAATATTTATTTGGTTTTGGTTAACTATAATCGGCACCGTTGCGGCGCTTATATTTTTAAGTAACATTACCGCTATTAACGCGGTAACTAACGAGCCGCTTTATGGCCCTATGAAAAAAAACCTAATATATACCGCCAAAAGTATTGAGCGCACTGCTATTAAACATAAGCGCAGCCTAAGCGATGTATTAGTACACCCTCGCCTATCAAAGCGTAAACTTTTATACTTAAGCGCAGCTCAAAGCGAAGACTCTCTTAGTAGTAAAGAGGTGCCAGAGAGCATCGACTTAAGTTTATTAAACTTTACTCAAAATATGTCACCACAAATTATTTTTACTGAAAAATATCAAGCCTTCGGCCCTGTTAACATAAACGTGCCTGAAGGAAGTTTTTATCTTTATGAAATAGATATTAACCATCAACCGCCGCTATTAATGCGCTTTAAGCTTATGCCTAACTGGATGAAAATAGTCATCGCAATTGTTGCCTCTCTTATTTTAAGCTTTGTATTTAGCCGTAACTTAATAGCCCCTATAAATAGTCTTAAAAAAGCAGCTATTAAACTATCAGCGGGCAACCTAAGCGCAAGAGCCGACATTTCTGTAAACCGAAAAGATGAGCTAGGAATACTTGGGCGAGACTTTAACAGCATGGCCAATCAGTTAGAGCTTTTAATTAGTTCACAAAAACGCTTATTAGCCGACATATCACATGAATTACGATCGCCTCTTACGCGTTTAAAAATGGCTAC
>NZ_AUTP01000310.1:0-2234 GCF_000498075.1 Pseudoalteromonas sp. TAB23 | reverse complement strand
TAGCCAATCGTATTTATTACGTATAGAAAAAGAAGCAAACCAACTTGATAAAATGATTGCCGACGTGCTGCAAGTTTCTCGCTTAGAAGCAAAAAGCCAGGCGCTTTCACTGCAAAAACAATCATTACAAATAATTGTAGATCACGTTATTAACGATGCGCAGTTTGAAGCAAAACAAAATAATAAGCAGCTAAATATACTGGGCGCTGTAGACGTAAATATTAATTGCGACGAAACACTTATTGCCAGCGCACTTGAAAACCTACTTCGCAACGCTATTAAATACGCAAACAATACAATTAGCATTACTCTAAAGCACACAGATGCCATTTATATAGAAATATGTGATGATGGCTCTGGTGTGCCAGATGATCAACTGAGCAAGCTTTGTGAGCCCTTTTTTAGACAGTCAGATGCGCGGGATCGCGTAAGTGGTGGTACAGGTTTAGGGCTGGCGATTGCTAAAAATGCTATTACTGCGCATGGTGGCAGTTTAGTATTATCAAATAAAGAACTAGGTGGCTTGTGTGCTAATATAACCTTGCCATTAATAAAAGAGTAAAGCATGTTTTATAGTAGTGAGCGTGAGCTTAAGAGTAATCAAATAACAATTAATAACTTTTATAAAAGCACGCTAATTAAAGCTTATTTAGATACACCTAACGGGCAATTATTTTATGCTTATGCCGTACCAGATAAAGCCAAAAATGCCATTGTAATAAGCTCTGGGCGCCTTGAAGGGTTAGATAAATATAAAGAGTTGTTATGGGAGCTGTATAACAATAATTTTGCCATATTCATAGCCGATCACCAAGGACAAGGCCGCTCTTATCGCCACCTACTAAATAAGCACAAAGGCCATGTTAATCAATTTAAAGATTACAGCGCAGACCTAAACTTATTTAATACACAAATAGTGGATACTCATTGGCAAGGTAAAAAGGTGTTAGTGAGTCATTCAATGGGCGGCGCCATAGCATTTAACTATCTTGCGCATTTTGAACACAACTTTAGTGGCGCGTTTTTATCAGCGCCTATGCTTGATATTTATACAAAAAACACACCAAAGCCTTTAGCTAAATTAATAGCAAGTACTGCAACCCTTTTGGGTCAAAAAGACAATTACGCACTAGGGCAAACCGATTACATACCCGATGAGTTTGCTACAAATGTATTAACCAGCAGCCCAGTGCGTTACGAGCTATTTAGGCAAACATATCAAGAAGAGCCATTACTACAGCTCGGCGGTGTTACTTACGGCTGGCTAAATGCGACGTTTGCATTTATAACTTCTGTGGATAACTTGAGCGTGACTATTCCACTTTATATTGCCAGTGCGCAAAACGACGAAGTGGTTGATAACAATGCCCAATATAAATTAGCAAACAGGCACGTAAACACTGTACTTAAAAGCTTTGAAGGCGCTAAACACGAGCTGTTTTTTGAACGTGATGAAATACGCCANCCAGCCATTGCTTAAGAGCTTGTATCAGTTTTGTGAGTCGGTGACGGCTTAACAAGTACCGACAAAGGGTCGAGGTGGATCAGTATATCTACCTCAGACTCAAAGCGTTCTTTAAGCATTGCCTCTACTTCATCAGCCACATTATGTGCGCGAATCAAACTTAAATGATCATCAAGCTCTAAGTGCATTTGGATAAACTTAACTTTTCCGCCTTGGCGCGTACGAATATCATGTACACCATGTACATCAGCATGGGCTCTGGCTATATCAAATATGCTTTGCTTTTCATCATCTGGCAGTTCTTTATCCATTAAGTGATCGGCACTATCGCGAGCAATATCCCAGCTGTTATAAAGTAAGTAACCCGCTACACCTATCGCAAAAACAGGATCGGCATACAACACACCATAATAAGCTAACAAAATAGCTAATAGCACAGCCGCATTTAATATTAAATCACCTTTGTAATGTACTGAGTCGGCTTTAATTGCAATTGAATCGGTATACTTAACCACCTTGTTTTGTACAAATACAATGACCAGCGTACACGCAATAGCAAAAATACTTACCCACACACCTAATAAAGAATGGCTTAACTGTATAGGGTTAAATAACCGCTCAATACCATGAAAAGCAAGTAGGCAACCTGAGCCTGCAATAAACGCGGCTTGCCCAAGTCCTGCAAGTGCTTCGGCTTTACCGTGCCCAAACCTATGGTCATCATCTGCTGGGCGCAGTGCGTAACCCAACACTAAAAAACTCATGGCGG
>NZ_AUTP01000309.1:0-1819 GCF_000498075.1 Pseudoalteromonas sp. TAB23 | reverse complement strand
GGAATATTACAGTGAACAAAGGCATGAATAAATTGACCTTACGGGGTCAAGCGAAAGTAAATGCGCAATGGCAATTGTATTGCCTTGTTCATAATATAGAAAAGCTGAAAAATACGATACATTAAAAAGGGGAAGCCCTTTTAACCTAAATTAAAGCCACTCAAACACCCGTAATCCCTTCCAAAACGCCAATTAAAACAATATCAAACACTTCTATATTCTGCGTAAAAATACAGTAATCAATTGAACCAAAATAGGAACTCAGCTATGGTTTGTTTATCAATAAAAACAAATTTAAAAACGAGTTAATCTACAGGCTCGTTATGACTCTGGAGAGAACAATGGATAAATATCTAGTGACTAAGGAAGAAATAGAAGAACTCGAGGGAATTTCGAAAACCCATTTTCTTAATGGGAATGCTAAAAGGATTAATAAGTCACTGGGTGATCTAACAGGTCTAACTGGATTTGGATTTCACTTTATTGGAATTCAACCGGGTCACGAATCTACAGAGTTTCATATGCACTACCATGAAGACGAATGTGTTTATGTTCTTGAAGGTACTGCTGAAGCACAAATAGGTAAGGAAAAATATATTGTAAAGGCTGGGGATTTTATGGGTTATCGTGCAGGTGGTGAGGCCCACGCTCTACGCAATAACGGTAGTTGTCTTTTAAAATGTATCGTAATTGGTCAGCGTTTAGAGCACGATGTTGGTGACTATCCAAAATTGAATAAACGTATTTATCGTCAAAAAAATATGCCATGGAACCTTGTAGACATTGAAAATATAAGTGAGCCAGATGCGGGTAAAAAGTCATAACAAAGACATCAATTTGACCGTTTTACGCTGCGCTCCAAGTGGCAAATTATGGCGGCGTTAAGTTACGAGGGAAGTCCGTGCGTAAATTCATAAATTTAAGTAAAAATAGGCAGGTTAAATTAGATAAAAAATTTCCTGATCTATTTAAAATTTATTGTGTGGAAGACACTCCTCATTATAAGAGGGTCGCAATAACGGTATTTGACCATTGGTTAACTCTTGAAGAGTTTCAAAATGATTTTCCTGATAAAAATGAGCGGTTATCCCGAAACAAGTCACTGCATGATTTTGCAAAGGTTATGTCTAAAAACACTGAAATATTGAATTTTAAATTTAAAGGTAAATGGGAGCGTTGTTACCCGTCCTTCAGAGAATTCAGCTCTCAAGAATCTATGGATAATTATTTGCATCCTGTCGGTGATAATGACTCATCCGATAAATTTTGCAGATTAGTTTTACCGGAGTTTTCGGCTGTTTATTTTGAAAGTTGGGATTATACGAATATATTTTACATTCAAGATGATAAAGTTATACCGGAAATTAAAAAGTGGGCTAGTGAATCAGGCGTTTATTGCTTGGAGTATTAGTAACTTAGCAAGCTGTTCAAGCGGGACAAATTACAGTTGGCTGGTTCCGCTACGCTTCACATTTTAGCCAACTACAATTTGCCCCTTAACAACGAAAATTAGGATGACACCCATCCTAATTATTACAAAAAAAGCCAACAAAAACAGCATGAAGAGTGAATTATTATAAATAATGAATCACCCAAAAAGCTGAGCTATGTAGACAAAATGAAAGTAAAAATAGACAGCCCCATAGGTCGACGATAGCTGATTATTAAAGAATGGCAAACGACTCGGCTGTATAGAACCGGCTTTCCTTTAAATAAAAAGCGGAACATTACAGTGAATAAAGGGATGAATAAATTGACCTTACGGAGCCAAGCGAAAGTGAACGGCCAATGGCTACTGTATTGCCTTGTTCATAATATA
>NZ_AUTP01000308.1:19509-53713 GCF_000498075.1 Pseudoalteromonas sp. TAB23 | reverse complement strand
AAGCCGATGGTGTAGCGCTGGCGCGTGGCATTTTATATAACCCGCATTGGCCGTGGCATGCAGCTGCAGAGCTTGGCGCTACAGTAACTGCACCTAAACAGTATTTACGCTCAAGCCCACATGGGCAGCCATCACCAATTAAGTAAAACGAAGTTTTTTGTAAAAACCCAACCCGCGTTTGCTGGTTGGGTTTTATTATTTTTATAAAGTAGAGACACACATGACCCAACCAGGCGTTTCAGCGCAACCACTTAGCAATACACTCGTTACTATTATTGCTTTGTGTTGCGGTCTTATTGTTGCCAATATTTACTACGCTCAACCTATTATTGAGTTGCTTGCCCCAGAAGTTGGATTAAGTGCGCACAGTGCTAGCCTTATCGTATCGCTTACACAAATAGGCTACGCTTTGGGGTTGTTTTTTTTAGTGCCATTAGCTGACTTAATTGAAAATAAGCGTTTAATGCTTATTACTTTAGCTGTGTCGTTTTTGAGTTTAGTGGGTACGGCACTTGCTGATTCACCTAATGTAATGCTTATTTTATGTTTAATGATAGGTATGAGCTCGGTTTCTGTTCAGGTGCTTATTCCGCTTGCTGCGCATTTATCGTCTGACGAGAAGCGCGGGCAGGTGCTTGGCAATATTATGGCGGGTCTCTTGCTAGGTATTTTGCTGGCAAGACCTATATCGAGCTTAATAGCCGATCACTTTGGTTGGCGTGCTGTATTTTACTTTGCAGCAGGGTGTATGGTGTTTATTGCAGGCGTAATTTATTTTGCTATTCCAAGCAGGCAACCTACCCATAAAACAACGTATTTTAAGTTATTAAAATCGCTTAAACAGTTAATGATAAGCCAACCAGTGCTGCGCCAACGTTCACTTTTTCAAGCATTAATGTTTGCATCGTTTAGTTTATTTTGGACGAGCGTACCGGTTGTGCTTGCCCGTGAGTATGGTTTATCGCAATCAGAAATAGCATTGTTTGCATTAGTGGGTGCGGCAGGTGCTGTAGCTGCCCCTATTGTTGGTCGCTTGGCAGATAAAGGCTATACACATCAGGTATCGTTACTGGCCAAAGTAATTGCAGCAGTGTGCTTTTTACCAAGCTTATTTGAGCTACCTTACGGCATTATAGTATTGGCATTAACCGGTGTGTTTATTGATTTTGCTGTGCAGGCCAATATGGTATTGGGTCAACGTGCAGTGTATGCACTAGAGCCGCAAAGCCGTGCGCGTTTAAACGCTATTTACATGACTAGTATATTTGTAGGTGGCGCAGTAGGCTCGCTTATTGCCAGCCCATTATATGAAGCGGGCGGGTGGACAGGTATTGCTCTGGTCGCTACTGGCATGCCGCTTATTTCGTTGATTGGCTATTTGGTTACAACTAAAAAGCAAAGTAAGGCTGTGAGTTAAAAAATTACTGGATACAACACAATAAATTCACCATGTTGCGTGGTGACTTTATTTAGATTAATTAGGTAGTCTGTTTTTTTGCGTTTGAAAACGAGCTACCAACAGATGCAATAATTACAAGTAAAATAGCGAGCCACTGCCATAAAGTAAGTAACTCACCCAGTATAATAAACCCTGCGAGCGAAGCAATTGCAGGCTCTAAACTCATCATTACGCTAAACCCTTGTGAAGGCATGTTACGCAGTGCAACCATTTCAAGTGTGTAAGGCAGTGCGCTTGATAAAATAGCAATACCAATACCCAGTGGGATAATTTCCCACGTAAACGCGGCGCTTTGCATAATGCCGCCGTAAGGTACTAGCACTATAGCGGCAACGGTCATACCCAATGCGACAGTTGCTCCACCAGAGCTTTGTGTGCCCGTTTTTTTACCAAATAATATATAACCTGCCCAACATGCACCGGCGCCAAGCGCAAGCGCTACACCCAATGGATCAAGGCTGTCTTGGCCGCTCATATCAGGAAGCAGAAGCAAAATACCGGCAATAGCACAGGCAACCCAAAATAAGTCACGTTTGCGGCGTGATGAAAATAAGGCAACAGCAAGCGGGCCTGTAAATTCAAGCGCTACACCAATGCCTAGTGGAATGCGCTCAATGGCGTAATAAAACAAAATGTTCATGCCGCCTAAACTTAAACCATACACAATTATAGGAATACGATTACCCGAAGTAGGTAAGTGTTTCCAAGGTTTAAACACTAAGCAAAGTATAAAGGCAGAAAAACCAAGCCTAAGGGCAGTTGTACCTTCAGGGCCAACAATAGGAAAAAGCTGTTTTGCAAATGACGCGCCCGTTTGAATGGTCATCATAGCAAGCAGTACACACACGATAGCCAGTAAATAACTTTTTGAAGATGCTTGCATTTTAATCCTTGAGTTGAGTAACTCTATCAATTAGTTATGTAATGCAGGGAGTATAAAAGCTAAACCCGCCCGATATTAATGGCGGCATAGTATCTTTTTTTAAATTTATAGGTAAGTGTTTGCGACCAAAAATAGCGCAATTAAAAGTATATTAAATAGGGCGGGTAAATAAAGTAAGAGGTAAAGTTAGCAAACAGGCGTTTGCTAACTTTAATCAGTTGGTTAAAAGGCCTTAGTGGGCACTTTTATTAACTAAGCCATCAAGCGAGTAGAGGCCTCGTTTTTCATCATTTTTGCGTTTAATTTCTTCAAGTGCACGCGATTCTACAGCGTCAAATAAAGCATTAATTAAGCGGTTAAAATGTTTGTGCATTGCACTGCGCGCTGCATTTGCATCATGCGACTTTAGGGCTGTATAAATAGCGGTGTGTTCATCCATAACGCACTCGTTATTGTTTTTACACACACTGCCATAGTCAGCAACAATTTGTGGATTTGTTAAACGTAAATCCCACAAGTTAGACACTGCAAATTCAAGTGCTTTATTACGCGTTGCTCTAGCTATAATTTCGTGGAACTCACGGTCGGCTTGCTCAACATACAGGCCTTTTTCCATGGCAATTAATGTTTTGTTTAGTTGCTCTAGTTCTTCTTCTGTAATGCTTTGAGCAGCTAAAGCGGCAATTTCGCCTTCAATTAATGCGCGAGCTTGAGTAAGTTCAAATGCACTGATCTCTTTTGATTTTATAGATGCATTTTTTTGTTCTACTACGTAAACACCAGAGCCGGTTTTAACTTCAACTCGGCCACGTACTTCTAATGCGATAATAGCTTCTCTAATGGTAGGGCGACTTACATCAAACATTTCTGCAAGTTCACGTTCAGGTGGTAAACGACTCCCAGCAGAAAATTCGCCTTGATTTATTAAAGACTCAATTTTATCAACTATGCGCCAAAATAAGCGACGATTACCCATACTTTACCTTCATTACCTTAAGGAATAATGGCCTCTGGGGCCTAAAAGTCAAAACCAACTGTTAATATCAGAGGTTACCTTAAAATTCACTATTATGTCAAAATTCTAACGCGATGTTATGGTTAAAAACCACTATACACCAATGGTTGTATTCTTGTATTACCAATTTAGTTTAAAATAATGTAATTGGCCAGCTTGATTGGTAATGTTTTTATGTGTTAGGTTAGATTTAAGGTTATTGAGTAATAAATATTGGTAATAAACCGAGTTGGGTTGTCAGTGTTAAGTTTTTTATTGTAGAAGTATTTGATTGCCCATGGATGGGGATCGCTATTATTTAAATGTGTTTTTAAAGTGTGTTTTGTAAAATGTGTAGTTGTACGAGAGCTATTTAAGCTTTCTTCTGGGCGTTAACTGTCGTTGGTTAACGCCCATATTTTATTTAATTAGTCGTTAGGGTACACAACCCCAAGCTGTTTGCGCGCTTCATCAAGAACGCTCATTACGTTACTGGCTAAAATGTGCGTATTAACGGGTGACTCAAGGATATTTCGCTTCACTAATGCCATAAAGTGTTCAACTTCGTATTTCATAAAGTGCTCATCAAATGGCTGGGATATAATCTCTACCTCACCATTATTAGCAATAAACTCCACCTTTTTAAGTTGCGATACGGCTTCTATACGTATGCGTCCAAGTTCGCCTTGTATTTCGGTTATGTTGTCGCCTTGCGATATTTTAGAGTAACTAATAACGGCTTGTTTATCAGCGTAGTTTAGTAATACATCACCCGCACCATCTACACCTGTATCAAGTAATACGCCACTGGCACTTACGCTTTGCGGTGCTCCCCAAAGTGCAATTAATAAATACAGTGGGTAAATCCCTAAATCAACTAAAGCACCATTAGCAAACTCGGGCAAAAACGTATTTGGACGTTCGCCATTTTTATATTTATCGTAACGCGATGAATATTGACTGTACTGGCCAATATATTTACGTGGTGTGCCAATTTTTACCATTGCCTGTTGCAGCCGTGCAAAGTTAGGCAAGTGAGTGGTCATCATGGCTTCCATGTAAAGGCGCTGATGTTTTTTTGCTGTAGCTATAATGCTTGCAAGCTCTTTAGAATTGGCTGCTGATGGTTTTTCGCCAAGGACATGTTTACCCGCTTCTAGGCACATAACGGCATATTGTTTGTGTAAGCTGTTAGGGGCGGCTATGTAGACGGCATCAACATTTTGATCTTGGCATACTTGCTCGATTGAGGTGAAAATTTTTGCTTGTGCATTTTGTGGGTGTTTGGCTAAAAATGCTTCGCCGCTTGATACTGCGCGCGAGCACACCCCATATAAATTAAAATCGTTTAATGTATTTGCAGCGGCTAACAGTGTGTCGCTAATAAAATTGGTGCCAACAATAACAAAGTTCATGCTCACTCCTTAGCTTAAATAAAAATAATAAGAGTGTTTAGTTTAACATCTTTTTAGTCCTATATGCTCGAGGAGAACATCCAAACCAGCGTTTAACATTAACACTTAGCGTTGCTTGCTCCTGATACCCTAAAAGCTCAGATATGGTTGATATTGTAAATTGGTTTTGCGCTAAATAGTGTGCAGCTAAAGCGCGACGAGTGGCATCTTTAAGTTTTATAAAGCTCGTATTATGTTTGATAAGTTCTCGATGCAGAGTACGCGGGTGCATACCCAGCGCAGCTGAAATAGTTTGGTTACTACATTGATAAATAGGAAGCATAGGCCTAATTAGTGCACTAACTTGGTTGGGCAATGGTTGTGTGTGTTCTTTGTTTTTTGCCAAGAAGCTTAGCGCCGCTTGTACTTTATTTAGTTCAGGGTGATCAAGCTCAAGAGTTAAATCACTTTTTGAGATTACAATACCAGCGCTGTTGCGATGCTCTATAACGTTACAACCAAAGTAAGTGTTATAGGCACGAGTATTAGTACTTAATTTTTTTGGCAAAAATACATTAATTGGTTTGCAGCGGTTATTACTCAGCTTTTTAATAACAGCCAATGCTAAACCAATGGTTAGCTCAATCACTTGGTTGATGTTCGGTAATGGTTTTAAATTAATTTCGAATGATAAAAACAAGCTTTTATCATTCTCTAAAGGGTGCGAGTTTAAGCTAAGTGCAGGGCTGTGCAAGTGAAGGTATTTAATAACCCAATTAAGTGCATCACCTAAATTAGTACTACTTTTAGCTGCTATTGCAATATGCCCTAAAATATCAAAATTTTGTCTACTTGCGAGCCTAAGGCCAAAACTAGAACAATTGAACTTACAAGCACAGTATTCTAATAGCTCAGCGTAATCTCGATAAGGTAAATATTGGTTATCGAGATTTTTAAAGTCAACGTTATTAATATTACAGTTTTGCATTATTTCATGCGGATCGCCGCCAAATTCGCTAATTAGCGTGTCTATACCTTGTAATGACGTGGCTCTGATTAGGCTGCTCATGGTTAACCTCAAATAAACGATGTCTAAAAATATCAAGTTTTGTTGAATTTTTCTATGCACTATTACTGTTAAAGCCGTTTAAAACTTTTATTAAGGTACACCATGAACAATACAACATTTGATTACATTGTGATTGGCGCAGGTAGTGGCGGCTGCGTTATGGCATCGCGATTGTCTGAGGATAAAAATGTAAGTGTGTGCTTAATTGAAGCTGGCGGCAGTGATAACAGTGTATTTGTGCAAATGCCAGCAGGCATAGCAGCGAGTGTGCCTTATGGCATAAATAGCTGGCATTACAATACGGTGCCACAAAAAGAGCTTAATAACCGATGTGGTTTTGTGCCGCGTGGCAAAGTACTGGGTGGGTCAAGCTCGACTAATGCAATGGTTTACATAAGAGGTAATAAGTACGATTACGACCAATGGGCTGCTAATGGCAACACGGGATGGGATTTTGATAGTTTACTCCCGTACTTTATTAAAGCTGAGAACAATAAAGCGTTTATAAATAATGAGCTGCACGGGACAAAGGGTCTGCTACATGTACAAGAGCTAAATAACCCAAGTGATGTAAACCAATATTTTTTAAATGCCTGTGCTGAGCAGGGCGTTAATTTAAGCGACGATATAAATGGCAAAGAGCAAAGTGGTGCACGTTTATCGCAGGTAACTCAGCACAATGGCGAGCGTTGTAGTGCAGCAAAAGCATATTTAACACCGCATTTAAACCGCCCAAATTTAACGGTATTAACCAATAGCCACGTTAATAAAATAAATATAACCAATAAGATAGCGCAAGGCGTGCAAATAGAGCGTAATAAAGAGGTTATTAATTTACGTGCTAAAAAAGAGGTAATACTTAGTGCTGGCGCTATTAATTCGCCTCAAATATTAATGCTTTCAGGTATTGGCCCAAAAGAGCATTTAAGTGCACATAACATTAAGGTTCAGCACGTACTTGAAGGTGTTGGCGCTAATTTACAGGATCACTTAACAGTAGTGCCACTTTATAAATCAAAAACAAATAAAGGCACATTTGGTATAAGCCCGCTAGGCATTGCCAGCATTATAAAAGGCTGTGTTAACTGGTTTAGTAAACGACAAGGGCGATTAACCAGTAACTTTGCAGAGTCGCATGCATTTATTAAATTATTTGAAGGCTCGCCAGCGCCCGATGTGCAACTAGAATTTGTAATTGGGCTGGTGGACGATCATAGTCGTAAATTACACACTGGGCATGGTTACAGTATACACAGCAGTATTATGCGCCCCAAAAGCCGAGGTACTATTACATTAGCCGACAGCAACCCGCGTAGTGCTCCACTTATTGACCCTAATTACTTAAGCCACCCAGACGACTTAGCTGTAATGATTGCTGGCCTTAAAAAAACACTCGCTATTATGCAAAGTAAAGCTTTTGATAACATACGCGGTAAAATGATCTACCCGCTTGATATAAATAATGATGATCAGTTAATTGAGTTTATACGCCAAACGGCAGATACCGAGTATCACCCAGTTGGTACATGTAAAATGGGGCAAGACTCAATGGCAGTGGTGGATACTAATTTGCGAGTACACGGGGTAAGTAACTTACGCGTAGTCGATGCGTCGATTATGCCTACCATTATTACCGGCAACACAAATGCACCGGTAATTGCGATTGCTGAAAAAGCAGCTGATTTAATTAAACACGAAAAGGTGTAATTAAATAAACTGTAGTAGGGCTATTTATTAGCTATAAAACTCATTTAGCCATTGTTGCCAATCGCTTTCAAGATGTAGCATTTGCTGATGCTTTTTAGCGTTTAGATGCTTGGTTTCGTCCTCGCTTGCCATATAGGGTCCAACGCGGCAAAGGGGGCAATGGTTAGATGTTAAGTATGCAGGTTTGGTAAGACGTGAGCTTAATTCACTAGTGTGTGTATCAATACCTTTTTGGCTGAAAACGTAAGTGATACCGCTGGTGTCTTTTACGTGTTTATCACGGTCAACATTACGAATTTTATAACCTTCAAAATGGTTAATATCAAATGGGATTTGGCCTAAATAATCAGCGGTTAAACCATTATTTAAACTTCCTTCAATATTCCATTCTCGATAAGGTTTTACATCCTTTGAAGTGATGTAGCAAAGCATTGGACCATTTTTATCAAGCGCGTATTCGTTAGCATATTTAATAAATTGATGCAGCAAAGCGCGGTTTAATACGTTCATGCTGGTTTGGCGCGTGTTGTTTTCAAACGCTTCACGGCCAACAAACGCGGGTATAAGCGGAAATTGAAAAATAACCACGTCAAAGCTGTGCTGGTTTTCACTTAGAGTTTGCCAACACGCGGGGTTTGTTACATCAAAACCATTAAGTACCTCAACGTTATGCGCTTTTAGGTTGCTAAGTGCATTGTGCTGATACTTTTTCTCAATAGTAGCTTGGTCATCGTAAGTGGATGCAACCAAAGCTTTTGGCGATAGATGAGTGTAAATAGCGTTCGAAAAAGATAAATCGCCATCGCCTACGGTGAGTATTCGCCATTGAGGATTTAAATACATAAATTAAAGTGGTTTAGTTGGTGTGTTATCGGCATCAGGCGTACTTTTTTGAGACTGCGCTGCAAGTAAACGATGAAAAGCAAGGCGTGTTTTTAACCCTTCAATGGCGATTTGTTTAATAATAAGATTAAAGGTAATTAAAATGGCAAAGGCAATATGAATAGGCCCATGGGTAAATCCTGCATTTGTATCGTAAAGCATTAAACCGAATAGCAAAAATAAGACAACCAAGAAAATTTCGAGTAATTGACTTGAATAAAAACTCAAACGACCTTCGCTTTTATGATCTTTTTTAATGCGAATAGCACAAAAAAAGGGGATCACTTTAATTTTAAATGCCGCGTTTTTTTCTACGTAGTTTTCGCCAAGTTCGTCGAGTTGTTGGCGTAATTGGTCAATCATGGTGTGTCCTCAAATAGCAGTGCGCGGATATTACCTTATTACCACGCAATATTTAAGTTTACAGCCACTATTTAACCTGAACTCTGGTTAATAGATTTGCTAACGCATTGAATTATGGTGATATTTAAGTTTATTTTCTCTAGCCAGAGATTTTCTGTGAGAACAAGGCGAATTTACGCGTCAATAGCGGGCCTATTGCAAGTAAATTCAACGCAGTTAGCGCTGAAAATAGCTGCTTGAGATAGATTTATTATCCAGAGCTCAGGTTACTTAGGGTAAATACTCATACCAATAGTAAGGATATGACAAACAAACACAACAGAGGTAAGTACTACACGCATTTTTTGATAATCTTTATGATAGGTTTTCCATTGCGGCGTGGCTTTTTCAAATATAAGTACTAACCAAAAACTAGCACCTAGCCAAGCCAGTGCCCACTCTACAGGTAAAAATGATAAAAATGGAACTGGGATAACAGGTAATACCGCTTTAATTGCATTGCTATAGCTTTGCTCTCCGGCGCGCCACAAGCTACCTGCCATAAATGCTAAAATGGCGATACTGTAAAAAGTAAAAAACTCTAAGTTAAGGCTATTACTGCCAAACATAAGCGGCCAACCCACACACCCTAAAAACGGGATTAAGCCTAAGTAACCTAGTTGTATGTGGTTAAAAAATTTTTCCATTACGGCGTGCCTTATATTTAATGACTTATTTGAAGCGCGGCTATTGTAGCAGTATTACGATTAGCGATCTTAATAATTCGCCAGCGTTTACAATCCAAATAATGCTTACGGTAAAAGAGATTATATAGTTCAATCCAAAAAACAGATTGTTTTAATCTAAACAATCAATTTTATTTAATTATCCATTAGCCTTATTGTATTAACCAAGCCAACGCAGAAGGTCGTTTTAAACGAGAGCGTTGATTACTTTTTAAATACATTAAATATAGATGAGGAAATACCATGAGCACTTCATTAATCAATACTAAATTACAACCATTCAATGCAACCGCTTACCACAACGGTGACTTTGTAGAATTGTCTGAAAAAGATGTTCTAGGTAAATGGTCAATCTTCTTCTTTTACCCAGCAGACTTTACATTTGTATGTCCTACTGAACTTGGTGATGTTGCAGATTATTACGCACAACTTCAAGAAATGGGCGTAGAAGTTTACTCAGTATCTACTGACACTCACTTCACTCACAAAGCATGGCACGATACGTCAGACACAATTGGTAAAATTACTTACCCAATGATTGGCGACCCAACAGGACGTATTACTCGTAGCTTTGGCGTAATGATTGAAGAAGAAGGCTTAGCACTTCGCGGTACATTTGTAATGAACCCAGAAGGTGAAATTAAAATTATTGAAACTCACGATTTAGGTATTGGCCGTAGCGCTAAAGAACTTGTTCGTAAAGTACAAGCTGCACAATACATTGCAACTCACGACGGTGAAGTTTGTCCTGCATCTTGGCAGCCAGGTGAAGACACACTTGCACCTTCACTAGATTTAGTTGGTAAAATCTAAGTATAGATTTATTCCTACTATAAGGGCAGGTAACTGCCCTTAAATCAACGAACATCCGTTTGTTGGTGCCTCCTATATCAATATACTTGTTTAAGCACATGCATTATTTGGCATGGGAGGCTTGCTGTTTAAATTTTCCTAAAAGGGTTAAGCCATGTTAGATAACAACATAAAAAATCAATTAAAAAGCCATTTTGAATCGCTGACTCAACCTGTTGAGCTGCTTATTGCCTTGGATGACAGCAAAAAATCAGCAGAAGTAGAAAGCTTAGCGAACGATTTAGCTTCACTGAGCGATAAATTTACGGTAATAAACAACCCAGATACAAGCGCGCGTCGCCCGTCAATGGTTGTACATTCACCTATTAAAAATACCCATATTACGTTTGCAGGCGTACCTATGGGCCACGAATTCACAAGTTTAGTGCTAGCACTTTTACATACTGGCGGACACGCAAGTAAAGCTAAAAGCGAAGACATTGAACAAATACAATCGCTTACTCAAGAACTTAACTTTGAAGTATATATAAGTTTAAGTTGCCAAACGTGTCCGCAAGTAGTGCAAGCACTTAACACTATGGCAGCGACAAACAGTAATATTAAAGCCACCATGATTGACGGTGCATTATTTCAAGATGAAGTAGAAGAGCGAAATATTTTAGCTGTACCGGCTGTGTATTTAAATGGCGAACCATTTAGCCAAGGTGCACTAAGCCTTACCGATATACTCAATAAAGTAGATAGCAAAGGGGCACAGCGCCAAGCTGAATCGCTAAGTAAAAAAGATAAATTTGATGTACTTGTAATTGGTGGCGGGCCTGCGGGCGCATCGGCTGCGATTTACTCAGCACGAAAAGGTTTAAATACAGGTATTGTTGCCGACAGATTTGGTGGACAAGTTGCAGATACATTAGCAATAGAAAACTTTATTTCGATTAAGGCGACTGAAGGGCCAAAATTGGTTGCCCAGCTTGAAGATCACGTTAAAGAATACGATGTAGATGTAATGCATAATCAGCGTGCAGCGGCACTTGGTTATAACAATGGCTACGAAATTACACTAGAAAATGGCGCAGTGCTTAAAGCTAAGTCGCTCGTACTTGCCACTGGTGCACGCTGGCGCGAAATGAACGTACCAGGGGAGCAAGAATATCGCGGCCATGGTGTGGCATATTGCCCACATTGTGATGGCCCTTTATTTAAAGGTAAACCTGTTGCCGTAATTGGCGGTGGTAATTCAGGTATAGAAGCAGCAATCGATTTAGCTAATATTGTGCAAAGTGTTACGGTACTTGAATTTGCAGACACACTACGTGCTGATGAAGTGCTTATTCGTAAAGCTAAAAGCATGGCTAATATTACCATTATCAAAAGTGCACAAACTACCGAAGTACTTGGTAATGGTAAAAAAGTAACTGGCTTAATGTACACAGATAGAGTGTCGGGAGAGAGCAAAGAGCTTGAACTTGCCGGTATATTTGTACAAATAGGCTTAATACCAAATACCGAATGGTTAAAAGACAGCGACCTTGAATTAAGCAAATTTGGTGAAATACTGATTGATGCTAAAGGCGCAACTTCATTACCAGGCATTTATGGCGCGGGGGATGCAACCAATACTCCGTTTAAACAAATTATTATTGCAATGGGCAGCGGTGCAACAGCAAGTTTAGGTGCATTTGATTATTTAATTCGTCACTCTGAAGAAGCTGATCAAAGCGCTGCTTAATGTAATTAGTAAAAACTCTCTTGATATAACAGCAAGGCTACACCCATAGCTGTTTGTTAACCCAAGCCGCCCTTCTCCAAAGGCGGCTTTTTTAATGCTTAAGAATTAGCACACGATTTAATCGCACCTACCGCCAGAATCACCGCCGCTACAATTTGTATGAGAATGCGATGAGTTACTGCTAGAGGAAACTGATGAGTCACTGCCAGTATAAGCGGATGATCCACGTGATGACTTAGCACTGATAAATGTAACTAACAGCAATACGCCAGATACGATAACTATTGTTATTGATGAGCTCCATTACCCAGTGGAAACGGCTTTAAATACCGCAACAATAAGCACTGTTAGCAATATAGTTCTAATTATGTTTTTAATTTTATATCCTTATTTAACCAATTAGTTAGCTATAAAGGTTAGCTAACTTTAGCTGTATGCTCAAGCGCGTTAATAACTGCTTTTTCAAGTATGGGTAGTTTAAAAGGTTTTGATATAAACATATCCATACCGGCTTGTTTGCAGGCAAGTTTATCTTGTGATGAAGTATTAGCAGTTATAGCCACTATGTAGGTTCCTTCATGCGAGCAGATTTTTTCTGATCTAAGCTGCTTTGTTGCCTCAAATCCATCGAGTATGGGCATTATGCAGTCCATAAAAATAAGGTCATAATGCTTTTGGCGACATTTTAATACAGCATCTTGGCCATCAACTGCAGAGTCGGCTTTAATATTAAGTTTGCCTAAAGAAGCGTGAAGCACCAACCTATTAATATCGTTATCATCGACTACAAGCACTGATAGTTCACTGCCATTGATATCTAACGTTGATTTAAGGCTTTCTTGTTTTTGTTCTGTCCCTTTCTCAATAGGAATATTTACTAAAAACGTAGTGCCTTTATTAGGTGTACTTTTTACCTTTATTTTTCCGCCCATATATTCAACAAGCTCTTTTACTATTGCAAGGCCAAGGCCTGTTCCACCTTTTGAATTTTTAGCATCTACTTCTTGAGAAAAAGGAGAAAACAGTGATTCTAAAAAGCCTTTACTCATTCCTCGACCTGTATCAGACACTTCAATATTTAAACTTAGCTTATTTTTTATTTTAGAAAGGCTGGTGTTTAGTGTAACTGAACCATTTTCAGTAAATTTAAGTGCATTACTCAGTAAGTTAGAAGCAATCTGGCTAAGGCGTGTGTTGTCGCTAAACGCCCAGCAGTTGTCATCAATTGTATTATTTACTTGTAGCGTTACATGCGTGTTTTTAAATAGAGGTGTATATAAAGAAGTTAAATCAGTAAAAATTGTTTTTAGTAAAAAGTCAGTAGGCTCAAGCTTTAGCTCACCATGATTAATTTTAGAAAAATCGAGCACTTCGTTAATAATACTAAGTAAAATATCGGCGCTTCTAAGTCCTATTTTAATTTTTTCAGCGCGAACTTCTTCACTGTGTTCATCAACTAATGTGGTTAGCATACCTGTAATGCCATTCAGTGGGGTTCTTAATTCGTGGCTGATTTTAGCAAAGAGCATGCTTCTGTCTTCAAGTAGGCGCTCTGCTTGAGCTTGCTTTTGTTTAAGCTCTTCTCGTAGCATTACTGATTCGGTTACATCTTGGCAGGTGCCAAATAATCGGACACATCGGCCTTCATCAAATTCGGCCTCACCAAAGGTAGCCACCCATAAGTGTTTATTTTTAGCGGTTACTATTTCTAGTTCTAGATTCCATTTTTTGCCTTTTTCTATGGCTAATTCTACCGCGCGAGTAATGCCTTCACGACTTGGACCTTCTTTATAAAACTCGATTGCAGAATTCATTTGCGGTTGAAATTGTTCATCCACCTCATGTATGAGGTAGGTTTGCTCGCTCCAGGTGATTTTATCGGAGACTAGATCAACCTCCCACGTACCTATATTTGCAACGTGCTCTAACTTTAATAAAGTATTACTATTTTTTATGAGTTGTTCTTTAGCTTGGGTGCGAGCAAATTCCGATCCAAGCCATTGTGCAAATAATTCGATGTAGTCATAAGCATCATCGTTAAAAGCGAGGGAGTCTTTTGCGGATGAAAAGTTAACGGTGCCAAATATTTTATGACCAATTTTTATTGGCGCGCCAATATAAGACTCTAACTGAAAGTTTATATAACAGGGGTGGTTTGCAATTGCACTTTGAGATGCTTTATGAAAGGCAAGTGCAGAGCCAGCAGCGAGCGTATGTACGCAATAGGTGCCTTGTAATTCAAACACGGTACCGGGTAAAAGTGAGTTGTCAGGGGTTTTGGCATATAAAACGGTGTAGCTGTTTTTATCTACTTTACTAATAATACCTAGCTCAAGGTCAAATACTTCTAACCCAAACACTAAGAGCTTATTAATTTTATTTTCAAAATCAAGAGATTGATTAGAAACTATATCGTGAAAACATCGTAAAAAATTCAAAAGAAAACACCCCGTAAGCTTTTGTTCAATTTATATAATACATAGGCCAATTAGGGCATTGGTATTAGTTTAAAATCCAGTTTAGCAGTTTTAATTACTAATAACTAAAATTGATACGTATTAAATTTTATAACCTTATGTTTTTATGAACTAAGTTAGTGGTTTATTAATAGTAGTAGGGCCTGTTGACCTTTCAGGATTAAAATTTGTTCAATCTAGGGGCGATTTAATCGCGGCGCGAGGTTTGTAACCTAGTGGGCTCGATAACTGCTCCTGCGTTATTCTACTGGCTTACATCCATGTAAGAATAAGTAAAAACCGAGCAACAAAGAGTAAATTGTCCCTAGGCAGAACCCAAAGGGCAGCGCATGTTTGGCATTTATGCTGCGTTATCGCCTATTTATGGGGAATAACCACACTACATAGGCTCTGACTTGCCTAAATACCAAACAGTCTGCTGCAAATTTAACCTCGAAAGATAAACAGGCCCTTGTATATAGCGCAACATGCCGCCGAGCATATAATACTCAGCGGTATACTTTTAATACGTTGAATTTGGGGTATATTGCGGGTTGATATCGCCGCCTACTTCCTCTGGGTCAACATCGTTAATAAGCAGTGTTTCACGTACAACTTCAATGTGATCAAGTACGCTTTGGTAACGCTCGCCATATTCATACTTTGTCACTTCAATCGCTTTAGGCATGTAAGTAAAAGCTATTTTTAGGGCGTGGAGTGCTTCTTCGTTTATTTTTTCGCTCATAATATTCTCTTATGTGTAGGCTATAGCTAACCTGAGTTCTGGATAATAAATCTATCTCAAGCAGCTATTTTTAGCGCTAACTGCGTTGAATTTCCTTGCAATAGACCAGCTATTGACGCGTAAATTCGCCTTGTTTTCACCAAAAATTTCTAGCTAGAGAGAAACAGACTTAAATATCGTTATTATTTATAGTGTTTTTAAATCTCTTAACCAGAATTCAGGTTAGTTAATAAAATAACACCAAATACGATTCGGTAAAGACCAAAACTAACAAAAGTGAAATTTTCTAGAAAGCGTATGAATAGTTTAATAGTAAAATAAGCAACTATAAAAGATGTTAAAAAGCCAACTGCAAGGGCAGTTAGGTCATCTAAGCTAAACAGTTGGTAATGTTTAAGTAAGTCGTACCCTGAGGCTGCTGCAAGTACAGGTAAACCAAGTAAAAATGAAAATTCAGCGCTGGCTTTTCGGTTTAAACCACACAACATGGCACCAACAATAGAGCTTCCAGCACGACTAGTCCCTGGAATTAACGCAAATACTTGTGCTACGCCAATCCAAAGAGCTTGTTTATAAGTAACTTGGGTTACATCGGTAGTTGTGCAGTGAGTCTCTTTATAACTGCGCTCTAATAGTAAAAAAATCACACCGCCTACAATAAACATAACACCTACTACCGGTACGCTAAACAGTGTTTTTATTACATCACTAAATATAAAACCAATAATACCCAAAGGAATAAATGCAATGGCAACTTTCACCCATAAATTGAAATGTTTAGGGCTAAACTTGTCTTTATAGTTGGCTAGTACCGCTAAAATGGCGGCAAGCTGGATAATTACTTCGAAGGCGAGGTTAGCATTTGTTGATTCAATGCCTAACCACTTTGACGCTACAATTAAGTGCCCAGTTGATGATATGGGTAAAAATTCTGTTATACCTTCAATAATACCTAAAATAATCGCGTTAATTATATCCACGGTTTACTGCTTCCTGAAAAATTAAAAAGCCCGAACTCGGCTTAACTGAAATGACGCATTATTGCGTACCTAAATTGCGAGGCGTAGCATAAAAGCTCTAAAGGAAAACCAACAGTGTTTTTAGACTTAATTTGTTTAATAAATTGCATTAAGCATTAAATGCACAATATAATGGTAATTGTTATCATTTGCATGTGCTGTTTTGTATATGTTTGGGCAAATTTACTGAGCGAATAATGAATAATAAAAAAACGTTTACAGCTACACGGCGAAGGCACTTAATTGCGTGTGTATTAGCGCTAGTTACTGCGGTAATAATGATTCCGGGTATGACAACCTATTTACCGTTTCAAATGAATGAACAAATATTACTACCTATTTTACTCTTTCCTGTTATTTGGACTGCGTTGTTTATTTATGCGTATTTGGCAAAAAAAGCATGGCAACCTTTTGTAGTAATGATTGCATTGTGTGTATTACATGGTTTATTGAGTTTTTGGGCGTTAACGCAGGGGCAGGGATGAAGTCGATTACTTTAAAAAAGCTATTTTTATTACATAGCTGGGTAGGAATTATTACTGCTGTACTGCTATTTATTGTTGCATTTAGTGGGGCGTTAGCAGTTCTGTCGCGACCTGAGTTAAAAATATGGGCTAATCCAGAGCTGCAATCTAGCCAACACGTTGCCAGCGCGCAAATTAACCGACTAGTAAACGAATACCATAAAAAAGTACCTAGTGAATTTGGCGAAAACATTCATGTGTTTTTACCAAGTGGGCATAACTTTCATTTGTTAACGTTGGTATTTGAATCTCACCATGGCGATGAAAATTACGACCAAGAGGTAGCCAGAGTATTTCAGTTTCATCCCGATACGTTAGCGCTGGAAAATACTTACTATGGGCCTAGTAAAGAGTTTTACGCCAATAAAAAAACGGATGCGCCAACTTATATAGGAGAGTTTCATGCAGATTTGCATTTAGGGCGACCAATTGGGTTAATACTCACTGGGTTTTTAGGTTTAACGCTTTTAGTAAGTGCAGTGACAGGCTTGTTTATTCATCGCAAATTGATAAAAGAGCTCTTTACGTTTAGGCGAGATAAAGGGTTAGATATTGCAGTAAGCGATGCTCATAAGGTTATAGGTATTTGGGGCAGCGTATTTAATATTATGATTGGTTTTACAGGATCATTTTTAGGGCTCGCAACCATTATTTTGCTACCAGCAGCTGCGTTTGTGAGCTTTGGTGGCGATCAAGATAAGTTAATAGAAACGTTTACCGCTATTCCTGAGCCTGTAGTTAGCCACATTAAGCAACCTACAAAAATAGACACTATTTTAGAGCATGCTCATAGTCGTTACCCTGAAGCAATAATTAGAGATGTCACAATAATGGCGCATAACGATGCGAATGCGCAGGTATATTTGCGTTTGTTAGGTGGCGAGGCTGTTGCTTCTCAGTTACTGCATTATCAGGGCAATGGTGAGTTTGTGCAGTCGATGAGTAGTTTTGGTGATATTTCAGGTGTTTCGATAAAAGTAATTGAGTTGATGTTTCCGCTGCACTTTGGGAACTTTGCAGGAGTGTTTGTAAAATTACTTTGGGTATTGCTTGGCTTAAGTACTGCGCTTTTACCTATTTCGGGCATGATGATGTGGCTAACAAAGCGCACACGTGGCAGTAGCCCTTCACTGAGTATGCAGGCATATGCACGCTGGAATCGTTTTATTATTGGCAGTTGTGGCGGTTTGGTATTAGCAAGCTTTGTGCTATTTCCTGTGCAAGTTGTACTTAATTATAGCGTTGTTGGTGTGGCGCAAAATAGTTTTTTTGGACCCGTGTTCTTTTATACGTGGTTGGCATGGTTACTCTTAAGTGTATTACCGATAGGTTGTAAAAACTACTTTAAGCTGACTCTTTTACTATGCGGCGCCTCGCTTGCTTTGGTGCTGCCACTTAATATTTTTCTTGGCGTTAGCAATGTTATTAACCTTAATAGCTCGCTTGTCGCGGTAGTAGATATAAGCTTTATGGTGGTGGGTATCGTGTGTATGTTTGTTGCCTTAAAAATAAAAAACACACAAAAATTACAAATTGAGGTACAACCCGCATGAACGAGCTACTAATTACAATTGCGATGGTGAGTTTACTACTAATGATGCTCAATATACGAAAAAACACACTTACATTAGCGGCTAAAACATTTTTAAGTGCACTGCTATTTGGTTTAGCGCTGATATGTTTTATGAGTGTTTACGGTATTTTAGGCGGTGCAATATGCACAGTTGTGGGAGCTATGTTAGCTGGTTTACTAACCGCAGTTATTGCGGGTAAAGCACCGCAATTATTAGGTTAAATAATACAGTTATTTAGCTAAAAAGGCCTTAGCAGTATCAACTCCCATGTTGTAACCACTATTAAGTATTTCAAACTTTTTAGTGGTACGCCCAACTTTAAAATTAGCCGGTGGTGCAATGATATTGATTTTGCAGTCACTAGGGCGTGTTGATGAATTAAAGCCAGGTACACATCGCGAAATCAACTGTTTTCTGGTAAGGTTTGGGTTACAAGGCTTTGTTAATAATAAAGAATAAGTATTTATGTTTGACCCTAGCGTAACCATTTTTGAAAGCACACAGAATCAGCTTGCAGAAAGTCCTCTTTGGCACCCTATGCTGAATACTTTTTTTTGGGTCGACATAAATAAAAAATTACTTTTAAGCAAAAAAATACACAGCGAAAGCCAACTAAAAACAATTAATATGCCTGATACGCTCAGTGCAATAGCGTGGATTGATGAGCAGCACTTGTTGCTAGGTACAAGTACTGGTTTATACAAATACCATATTAATTCGAGTACTCGCCACCTTATTCTTAATATTGAAAATACACAACTAAATAGGCGTTCAAACGACGGCCGCGCTGATCCATGGGGTGGTTTTTGGTTAAGTACAATGGATGTAAATGCTAAAAAAAGTGATGGTAAAATATACCGTTATTATAAACGCCAGCTTAAAGTCGTTGTAAGTAACTTGAGTATCCCAAATGGATTGTGCTTTGATAAGCCACGTTTACGCGGTTATTACTGCGACTCTTTAACGAGTTGTATTTATGTATTAGATTTGGATGAGCAAACTGGCGAACCTTGCTCTGAGCCACGTGTTTTTTATCAATTTAATAATACTGATGTTGACCCCGATGGCTGCGTAACCGACCAATTAGGTAATTTGTGGCTAGCTGTGTGGGGAATGGGGTGTGTTATATGTTTATCCCCAGACGGTGAGCTAATTAAAACAATAAAGCTTTGTGCAATAAAACCGACATGCACTGCATTTGGTGGTGAAAATGCTGAATTGTTACTTGTGACATCGGCATTTGATGAATCGATTAATAATACTGTTACTGAACAAGGCGCTGTATTTCAAATCTCAGGCATAAAAAACGGGCAGTTTGAGCCGCCCGTTTTACTGTAACCTGTAATTCACAGTGCTTGCTTTTTACAGTGATGATTAGTTTTTAGGCCTAACCCACATAACACCTACTTCTTTTTTGGTTACTAAAACCTCAGTACCGGCGCTAATTGGTTGCTCACTTTTGAGTTTCCAGCTAATACCTGAATATTGATGTGTAGTTAAATCTTGTTATGTACCTGGGGCCTCATTTCAACGCCATACTTAGCTTTGTAAGCGACAATCACTGATAAGTAAATTAACTCCATCAACAATTAGTGAGGTGTTATATTTAGTGATATCTGATTATTACTTCAAAGTACTCTATGAAGAAGGCGCAGTTTTGTGTTAATAATTAAACGCTGAGTGGTTGTATTGTTTATAATTTCAGCGTGTATAGATTATCACTACAGCGAACTTTTAACCACTAAAACTCACTGTAGCGCGCCGACTTAGTCGGTTTTTTAAAAACTGGCTATTTTATTTCTGCCTGTTTCTTTTGCGTTATAAAGGGCTATGTCGGCGTTAGTTATAACTTCTTTAGATGTTGTTTTTTGATTGGGTATAAGGCTATAAAATCCAATACTCAAAGAAAGGTAATTACTAGCACTTGAAAAATTATGTTCAATTGCGAGTTCTGCGATTTTTTCCTGAATAAGAACAGCAAACCTTTGACAATGATCTGTGTCGACTGCGGGTAAAATTATCGCAAATTCTTCACCACCGAAACGAGCGGCTAAATCACCTTCACGTTTACAAAGATCATGCAGCGCTTTGGCAACTTGTTTTAACACTTCGTCACCTAGCTGATGCCCATAGTTATCGTTATAACGCTTAAAAAAATCAATATCACACATTATTAAACTAATGGGTTCTTTATTGCGTGCGCCGCGCTTAATTTCGCATTTTAAAGTTTGATCAAAACAGCGTCGGTTAGCAATGTTTGTAAGGCCATCAGTATTAACTTGTTTGTTAAGTTTATGATTGGCATTAATGAGTTGCTGTTGAGCTTGTTGTAGCTCTTGCTTATAATTTAAATTTTTGAAAGCATTAGCAAGCATTTCACCTACTAACCTTAAGCGAATAAGGTCTAAATCAGTCCAGTTTCGCTTTTGAACAACGCAATCACAGCCTATAAAGCCAACGAGCTCTTTGTCATAACGTAGACCAATGCAAAGTACTGATTTTATTTTTTGTTGCTGGAAAATTGTTTTTTCGCTCGTTGCTTGGATAGGTAACAACGTTACATCGTTAACTCTAAATAAGTGAGTACGGGCCATTAAAGTAAAAAAATAAGGGAGGTCGCTTTTTGGAAGGTCCTGTAAGTCGTCTTTAAATGCTTGTATATCGTTATTTACCCATTCGTGAGTGTTATTTATTGTTTTACCGTCCTCGGCAAACTTAAATAAATAACTTCTATCTGCGTGGCATACGGTACCAATAGCTTTTAATGCATAGTTGATATGCTTATCAACGTCGTCGTTTTGAATATCAATTAAGTCAGTTGATATGTTCGAAATGATATTATCAAAATCATATTGTTCTTCGACATTGTTATTTAATATATCAATGATAATAATTGAATGTGAGTTAGGTAATTTTGCAAATTTTACATTGAGTAGTAATTTAGATGTTTGTTTTGATAAAGCAAACTGGCATTGATTATTTGCTGTAAAATAGTCTAAGAATAGATCTTCGATTAACAGTTCTTTTTTACTGTGATGATTGGTCAAAGTGATGTGTGCAAAATCAATTTTATTAAAATGTGATTGGTCTTTTAAGCCAAACAAGTCCTGTGCTTGGCTGTTAACTTTAAATATATTTTCATTGGCATCATAAAGTAATACACAAAACGGCAGTAACTCCAAGTTTCGCCATATTTCATCTGATAGGTTATTACTCACTCAACTCTCCATGTGTTTAAGCCACAATTAAATTGTTATCTATTGTATTTTTTATTGTTTTTACTTGGGCGTGTTAATCGTCCTTAGATCGAGCTCAAAGGGCAGCGCATGTTTTGTATTTATACTGCGTTATTGCCTATTTATGGGGAATAGCCACACTACATAGACTCTGCCTTGCCTAAAAAACAAAAATACTACTGCAAATTCAACCACCGAAGTTCAACAAGCCCTACTAATTATTAGCACATTTTTTTGATTTACTAAGTTTTTAGTGCGTTTGAGGGCGGTACGTATTATAATTGATACTGTATATCATTACCCTTTTCTACTCTAAGCCATCTTTGGTTTATTTGCACTTTAAGTATAGGTTATTCAAGCATTTCATGACAGAAATCACTACACACCAAGCTTCTCGTCGTCGGTTACTTATTGCGCTAGCAATTACGTGTTCGTTTATGGTAATTCAGGTTATAGGTGCTTATTATTCTAATTCGCTTGCTGTACTTGCCGATGCGGGGCATTTGTTTGTTCACAATAGCTCGTTATTCATCGCACTGATTGCATCAAGTCTCGCTATTCATTTTGCTAAAACCTATAACGATGGTCATCAAAGAGCCGAGCTTTTGGGTGGTCTGGTGAACGGATTTTTATACCTAGCAATCAGTTTAATTATTTTGTATGAAGGTGGTGAGCGCTATATACACCAGCATGAAGGAAATGAGCTGGCTATTAATAGTTATTTAATGTCGGTTATTGCTGCTATTGGTTTTTTGTTTCATGGTGCTGCTGCATGGGTTTTATATAAAGGCCGCAAAGCGAGTATTAATGTTTACGCGGTATTTTTACATTCATTCTTTGATTTGATTTCTACCGTATCGACATTTGTGGCTGGTATTCTTATATATTTTACGGGCTGGGTTGTTATCGATATTTTATCGAGCATGTTAATCGCCTCTTTCGTGTTGTTTACCGGTATTAAGGTTATTATTAGTTGTATAAAAGGTTTACGCTTAAATAAGGCAAAACTCCCTAAAGTAGCAGATATTGAAAGTGAGATTACAGATATGGAGCATGTTCACAATGTCCATAACGTCACTGTAACGCGTAAATATAAGGGTGTAGTAGTCGGGGCGCACGTTGTACTTAAAGAGCATTGTACTATTGAAAAACACGATGAAGCATGTCGTATGAAGGTAGAACAACTGTTAGCTGAAAAATTTAATGTACGCAATAGTGTATTACAAATAGAAAGCCACGAATGCCATCACATCCATTAGTAGCATCTAATTAATATAAAAGCGTGTAATAATGATTAGCACGCTTTTAATGTTTCAAATCAAATCAAATCAAATCAAATCAAATCAAATCAAATCAAATCAAATCAAATCAAATCAAATCAAATCAATGATATTGCTAAAACAATCGCTTTTACGTAAGTCTTTAGCATCCATTGGCCTTGCAAAGTAATAACCCTGCAGTACAGTACACCCAACCTCGGCTAAAAAGATCATCTGTTCGCGCGTTTCTACTCCTTCTGCAATACAGTAAAGATCTAGGTTTTCGGCCAACGAAAGAATGGTTTTAATAATCGACTCATCACCTTTATCTATACCAATACTGTTTACAAAGCTTTGATCTATTTTAATAACATTAATAGGAAATTGGCTCAAATAGGTGAGTGACGAGTAACCAGTACCAAAATCATCAAGTAGTAATTTAAACCCAGCAGCTTTTAAGTTTTGTAGTTGCTTGGCTGCTTTGAGTTTATCTTCTAGTAAAATACTCTCTGTTATTTCAAGTCTTAATTGTCTTGGATGAACTTGAGAGTCCGCTAATATGGACATTAGCCGCTGGGTTATGTTTGTTTTTAAAATGTGTTTAGGAGATAAGTTTAAAGATATATAAAACAATGGGGTTGCGCTTAGTATAGGTGCAATTTCAATAAGAGCTCGTTGCAATGCTTGCTCAGTAAGGAGCTCTATTAAACCGGTTTCTTCTGCTACCGGAATAAAAAGTGCTGGGGATACTAACTGGCCTTCATTTTTCCAGCGCATGAGTAACTCCACGCCATTTATTGTTTTTTCTTCTATGTCTATAATGGGTTGATAGTGATTAAAAAATCGGTTGTCTTTCACTGCATCTTTTAAATCATTTTCGAGCAGTAATTTTTGTTTTATCAGCTCATTCATTTCATCGCTAAAAAACTTAAAGTCGTTTCTCCCGCCTTGTTTAGCGTGCATCATCGCAACATCGGCATTACGGATAAGTATATCGGTGGTTACAGCATCGAATGGGTATAGAGCTACGCCAATACTGGCTGAAATATTAATAGAGAAGTCTTCAATAATTACTTTATTAGCTAACTCATTACTAATTTTTCTTACTGTATCGCGAAGAGACTGAAGCGATTTTATATTTTGAATCAGCACTAAAAATTCATCACCACTTTGGCGACCAAGTTTTGCGTTTGCGCCAAGCATACCGTTTACTCTTTGGGTAATATTACAAAGCAGCTTATCGCCAACTGCGTGGCCAAAAGAGTCATTAACAGGTTTGAACTTATCTAAATCAATAAATAATAATGCGCATTGGGTATTGTTTTTATCGGCATATTTAATCGCCTTTTCAATGTTTTGATACATTAAACTACGATTAGGTAGGTGCGTTAGAGGGTCAAAATTAGCCAAATAGCGCAGTTCGTTTTCAGCACGTTTTTGTTCAGTTAAATCTGTAATAACAATCACATAGTAACTTGCAGTGTCTTTTGTTACAGCTGTGCCACTTATATGTATTGGGTGTTCGTTATTTCTTGCTGTTCTTATATAAACATCACTTTGCCAGTTTTCAGTTGGTTTTAATTTTTTTAAAATACTAGCAAACTCTCTGCACTTATCTTTACCAATTGCTTTAATAAACAATTTAGGGCTAATTTTGGTGGCCGTTTGCTCGTTTGAAAATGTTTCAATAAAACTATTGTTCGCAGAAAATGGCATTAAACGCTTATCGAGTATAAGTAACCAATCGTTTATTTGGCTAAACGCTTCACCTAAAATTTTTGCTTGTTGCTCATTAGCTCGTTGCTCGGTGATATTGGTATATATACCAGAAACATATAGCGGCTCATTTGTTTGAGGATCGTATATAACTTGCCCTGTATCTTGATACCAGAGCCAATGGCCATTTTTATGCTGTAAACGGTAAGTTGCTTGCCAGTTTTGTTGTTTTTTGTACTTGAAGTAGTTTTCCCATTGGTTTTCAAAACGACGTCGATCGTCTGGGTGTATTAGCGCTACAAATCGGTCTATATGCAAGCGTTCAGGTAAGTCTGTATAGCCTAATTCACTTCCTCTAAGTGTGCTTACGGAAGCATCTTTAAAATTATAATCCCATACGCCGCTTTTATTATTTTTAAGCGCGAGTTCTGTTTGTTTTTGCGAATGAATAGTGGCTCTATGGGCTTGTTCAATTGCTACTTGGCGGCTGCGGTATTGCCAAAAAATGAAAAACAACACGGCAATTATTAAAACTACATAGGCGACAATAGCAAAGGGTGACTTCCATGGTGCGTAGGCAACATTTATTTGAATGCTAATCGCATCGCTAGTTCTAAGCCCTTCTTTAGTGTGTGCCGATATTGTTAGCGAGTAATTACCGGGTTGGAGTTTAGTGAAAAAGACATGATTAGATCTTAAGTCTTCATAGGAAAGCGAAGTGGGCCCATCAAGAACTACTCTATAATACGTTTTTTCGGCATTCGGGTATGCAAAGGTGGAAAAATTGACGGTTAAGCCCATGTCCTCATAACCTAATTCAAGAGGCATATTGAGGTATTTATTAGGGATATAATTCAGCTCTCTCGTAAAAAGGTTTATATCTGTAATGGCTAAGTTTTGATGGCTAAGCTGTTCTTGTTTTAAAAAGTCTGATGGATCAAATACAATAGCACCTGTGTTGTTAGTTCCAAACATAAGCCGACCATCATTTAGTGGTATCGCGGCAATAGCTGAAAATTGATTAGTAACTAATCCGTCTTTTGTCGAGTAACTTGCCACACCAAGTGTATCGAGGTTTAGCTGATATAACCCATTTTTAGTGCTAATCCATAAAAAACCATATTCATCAGGTAAGAGGTAATATATTTCATCAGTATTAAATGCATTTTTTGAGCCAATGTGATGCTTAATTTTGTAGGTTACTGGGTCTACACCAAATAAACCTTCATATGTACTGGCTAACCAGAGAATATTTCTTTTTGTATCTAAATAATAGTTTTCTATGGTTGTAAAAAGGCCATTTTTAGGGTTTAGAGTTTGAAAAATACCTGTCAATTTTTGTGTTTTTTCGTTGTACCTATATAGATTTTTATTTGTGCCAATAACAAATTCGTTCGGGTGGCTTTCAAATGGGGTATAAAACGAGTAGGTATTAATGGGGTCTAACAGTTCTTTAAGACCTCTTATAACTCTAGATTTACCCGTTTTTTCATCGAGTACATAATAGTTTTTATTAGTTAAAAATGCATATTCATTTGATTTTATTTGAGCGAAACCAAATATATCATATCGTATTAGTAAATCTTTATTAGCACCTGTATTTTCAATAATTTCGCCGCTTTTCTTGTCAAAAAATTGAAAGCCATTAAAAGTTGATAACCATAGGTAATCGTCTCCTATTGATGATGGAAATATATCGAAAATAGCAGCACTACCAAATGCAGCTTTGGGGTCGGTGGTATTGAGAAAAATTTCGGTTTGTTTAGTGAGTGGCTCATAACTGGCAATGCCATCATCGGTAGCGNGTGGATGGTATTGTTACCAGGTAAAAATATATGTTTAAACCGGCGTGATTTAATTGGCCAAGTAAATACGCCTTGGGTTCTTGAGGTAAGCCAAAGTGTACCGGACTTATCGATCATAATATCATTAATAGAGTTTTCACTTACATCAAACTTACTTTTATCAAAGCTTAATATGAATTCAAACTCTCCAGTTTCTCGATGGTAGCTATATAACCCTTTTTCTGTCGCAACAAATTCACCGTAAATACTATTGATGTATTCCCATATATTATAGTCCGGGATTACGGTTGTTATATTTGAACTGTCTATTTCTTTATTATCATTAAAGGCGATTTGATACATACCTTCAACAGTACCAACAAGCAAACCTAACTCGTCATCCACTTGTAAAAATTTTACATTTTTATTGTCTGCTGTTGTTTTTGCTGGGGTATGGAGTGGCAATTCAACTAATTGGTTAGTCGCTAAGTTTGCAATAAATAAACCACTGTTAGCTCCCACATAGAGTGTATTGTTGTCGATTTTTAATGCTCGGATATAATCATCTTTACTAGGTAAGCTTAATATCGATACAAAAAGCTTACTTGCTTTATCGTATCTGAATACTTGTTCATCTATGGCTAAATAATAAAGACCTTGCTGTTCAGCTATTGCTGAAATAGGAGAGTAAAGCTGCTTTTCTTTATCTATTTGTCCAGAGTAAATTTTTTCTGTTTTTAGCGTTATTGGATCAATAATGTATGCACCTGCAATATCGGTAGAAACTATCAATTTACCATCATTTGTTTTTAATAATGCATATATGTAATGTTTATCTAAACCAAAGCCGCCGTCAAACGCGGTAACTTGATACCCATCAAAACGGTTTAAGCCAAGCTGAGTCGCTATCCATATAAAGCCGATATCATCTTCTTGAATGTTAACAACGTAACCATGCGATAGGCCTTCGTCAGTAGAAATTCGTTGTAATTGTTGAGCATAGTTTTGTGATGCAAAAGTGCTTTGGATGCATAGTAAAAAAGTAATGGTGATATGAAAAAAAAATTTGCTCAAACGCACTTATAAACACTCTCAGTGGAAGATAGGATGATGCTTAGCTAGATAGTAAATATAGCATAAGTTTTTATTTTTTAATTACAAATAATATACATAACGCTAAAAGTTCTATTTTTAAATAGTGAGCTACTCTATACAGATAATAGTAAATGCTTATAAGGAGAGTATAGTGCTTTTCTCTAATATTGATGCAAAAAACAGCGTGTTATTAGTTATAGACTTACAAGAGTTGCTTGCTCCTGCAATTAAAGATTTTCCGAATATTTTAAAAAGCACATTGCAGTTAGCTCAAGCGGGTATTATTCATGGCGTTCCATGTTTAGTAACGGAGCAATATGTGAAAGGTTTGGGCGAGACTAATCAGCAAATTAAAAATACGTTACCTAATGCCACGTATTTTCATAAAACGTACTTTAGTTCGTGTGCAGAGCCTGGTTTTGTTGATACGTTAAAAAGCCATGGTAAAAAGCAAGTTGTTGTTGTGGGCACTGAAGCACATGTGTGTGTTTTACAAACATGCTTAGATTTAATAGAAAATGACTTTGAAGTTATTATTGTTTACGACGGAGTTGGTTCGAGAAACCCGCAACATAAAAATTTGGCGATTGAGCAGCTACGTCAAGCTGGAGCTGTAATTTCATGCGCTGAAATAGTAATTTTTCAATGGACAAAAAAAGCTGCTACGCCTACGTTTAAGAAAATACTGCCTATAATTAAGTAAGGCTTTGAACATTTTTATATAACGTGGATGATATTTATTAGGAGAGTTGCTCCAATTTAGGTGTTGTGACGTACATATATTAATGTGTTTAATACACTATAAATTTTATTAAAGGGTTTTATGTCTAGTGTCACTCGGTTATTTATCATAATTTTTAGTCTTCTATTTGTTGAATCCATAGGGATTGGTTTGTATTTTGGGACGTTAACTCAAGCATTTATTGTTGGACTACCACTTTGTTTACTCCCTATCTGGTTACTTAAAACACAGTCAGATAACCCTATCACTGCACATGTAGTTGCAGCTGCAATAATGATGTTTTCTTTTTTACATATTCAGCAGGCTTTTGGGTTAATCGAAGTACATTTTGAAATATTTATCTTAATGGCTGTACTTATAATGTTTGTACAGTGGCGAGTGTTTATTACCGCTATTATTTTTGTAGCGGTACATCATTTATCTTTTTATTATTTACAAACTCAAAATACGGGTTTTTACGTATTTGACCCTGATAGACTCGCTTTTACTACGGTGCTAATTCATGCTGGATACGCAATAGTTGAAGTATTAGTTGCAGGCTATATTGCAAAAACGCTGCAACGGGAACGTCGTGCGGGCTTATCTTTAAGTTATGCGACAGAACAAATAATGAAAGATCCTGAAAACATTAAACTCTCTCTTCGCGCGGATGACACTAAAAGCGAAGCTGTAGCAGGATTTAACACATTACTAGATTACTTATCTGATGTTATTAAACAGGTACAAACTCAATCAGAATCATTGCAAAAAAACTCACAAGAGCTTATTGATGTTCACGATCAGTTAGCGAGTGGAGCGGTTCAACGTACGCAACAAACCGATGATATTGCTAATTCTGGCGCTCAAGTTGCCAATGGCTTTAAACTTGTAGAAGAAGAAAGTGAGGTGCTTAAGCGCCAAGTTGACCATATTACACAATCTGCAGGTGATGCATTAAAAGAAGTGCTTCAAACAGACGCTAAAAGTAGAGAGTTGTTAACACTGCTTAATCATACCGAAGAAAAAATAAATCACTTAGTGGCAGCTGGCGATGTTATTTCAGGGCTTCTTAATGAAATATCAGGCATTGCTGAGCAAACAAACCTACTTGCTTTAAATGCAGCTATTGAAGCTGCCCGCGCAGGCGAACACGGTCGAGGTTTTGCTGTTGTTGCTGATGAGGTAAGATCTTTGGCTAACCACAGTAAAGCAACAACAGATAAAATTAGTCTTACATTAAAAGATCTTGTTAATAATAGTAAAACGTCAACGCAATCAATGAGTCAGTGTGTGAGTTTTGTAGTTGATTTAACAAGTATTAGTGCTGCAATGAAAGAAAATATTTCAGCAATGAGCGAGCAAATAGCCGCAGTATCTTCAAGCTCTGACTCAGTTGCACAAGTTGTAGCGGAGCAGGCAGGTAATACCGAGTTAATAGCAAGCAGTACTGATACTATGCGCCAAAATCAGTACCAAGATACGCAAATAGTGCAGCAGTTAACCGCTAAGGTGCAGTTAATCGATGTAAGTATTGATGTATTAGAGCAAAGCATTGCCAAGTTTAAATAAATCTAACTCTTTTGTATTTTCGCTTATAGCTATATGGCTTGTTTGTGTTGTTGCAGGGTTAGTTTATTTTCAGTTAGAGCAACTTAAACCGTTTGATAGCTCAAAAGTTTTATTGCAAAAGCACTGGTTTAATAACTTTAAAAAGCAATTGGACTGGGTTGACACTAATGAAGCGTCGTTAGTGCTTATAACTGAAAAAAATTGCGGGTGCACCATACAGGCTAAACCACATATTTCATCGTTAAGCTCTTTTGCTGCCAATAAAGCTATGAAAGTTGTACAAGTTGAATTAACACCAAAGCTTAAACACGTTATTCCGGCAACGCCTGCCGCCGTTATTATTAATAAAAACGGTGAGTTTGTTTATGCCGGTCCGCTCTCTGAAGGATTAGCGTGTGCCCAAGGAAGTGGCTTTGTTGAAACTGCGGTCACTAATTTAGCTGCAGGTTTTAATTCCAACCTTTTAATTACGCAAACCAAGGGGTGTTACTGTGTAAACAATGCATAAATAACGTGCAGAAAAAATTAAAGCTCGCACTTGAATTAACAGGTTCGAGCTTTAATATTGATTAAATTGTAACTAAGCCATAAATACCTAATGAGACAAACACACAAGCAGCAATAGCACGTACGGTGTTTAGTGATATTCTTTTTAGTAATGCATTACCAGCATATATAACAGGCACGTTAGCAATTAGCATACCTAAAGTGGTTCCTACCGTTACCCAAAACACAGACTGATATTGTGCGCCTAGCAACACTGTCGCTATTTGTGTTTTATCACCAATTTCTGCAATAAAAAATAATACAAAAGCGACTAAAAAAGCCCCGTAGCTATCGTATTTACTACTTACATCTTCGTCTTTATCTGGAACTAATAGCCAAAGGCCAACAACAATAAAGCTGATGTTTACAAGCCAAGGTAAATATTCAGAAGAAAAACTATTACTTAACCACTGCCCAAACCACGCTGATAAACCATGATTGAGTAAAGTTGCGGCTAAAATACCAAGAATAAGCGCGCCTTTATTACGAAAGCGGGCGGCTAACAGAAGCGATAAAAGCTGGGTTTTATCGCCTATTTCGGCAAGTGTGACAGTGACGGTTGAGGTTAAAAAAATTTCCATTATTGATTCTTACAGGCGGGNCCCGCCATGAGGATAGTGTCTACCTAGGTCTCGCCGATAACGCTTGCTACAACATTACAAACTTACCATGCACATGAGGTGCAATTATGTTGATAAGTTTACTCATTACTGAGCGGGCTACTCCCCTAAGAGGCGTGCATTATTCCATAACTTTATTTTTAGGTAAATATAGTAAAGAGAACAAATACCATCTTTTAATAAATAATTTTTATTTATTAGTGAGGAATGTATTGATAACAATTGTCGTTTAGATTAGTATGCACTTATTGAATGTAATTAACACGGTTTGTATTAATGTATATTTGTCTTTGTCACGGTGTGACCGATAAAAAAATTGAGCAAACAATTGACGATGGTGCAACGACCATGCGTGAATTAACTAAAGAGCTTAAAGTAGGCAGCCAATGCGGTAAGTGTTGTGGTTGTACTAAAAAAATCCTTAATCGCAGACTTATTCAGATTGCTGATGTAACGGATCAAGTTGCTTAATTACATATAAAAACTTAGATATAAAAAAAGCAGCTTTTTAGCTGCTTTTTTTATGCTTGTTACTATTTACAGTTGAGACTGCAAGTAGTTTTTAATACCCGTATTTTTAATAAGTAATTGTTGGGTTTCTAACCAATCAATTTGCTCTTCTTGTTCATTTAAAATGTGATCAAGAGCTTCACGGGTAATATAATCTTTTTTGTTTTCAGCCAGTTTAACTGCGCTACGTAACTCATCAATAGTATCGAGTTCAAAACCCATATTAGCTGCAATCATTTCTTCGCTGTTTTCACCAATACGTAATCGGCCTAAGTCTTGAAGATTTGGTAAGCCTTCTAAAAACAAAATACGTTCGATTAAACGATCGGCGTTTTTCATTTTTTGAATTGATACTTTGTAATCTGCTTTGTCTAGTTGAGTGAAACCAAAATCTTTAAACATGCGTGCATGTAAAAAGTATTGGTTAATACCAACAAGCTCATTAGCGAGTACTTTATTAAGCGCTGCAATAACGTCTTTATCGCCTTTCATAATATGCTCCTACTAAGCCATTTGTGCTTGATGATAATTTTCAGAACCAATCTTATCAATTAAGCCAAGTTGTTGCTCTAACCAGTAAACATGGTCTTCTTCGGTATCAAATAACAGTTTTTCTAAAATGCTACGAGATTGATAATCTTGTTGTTCTTCACATATTGCGATGACGTCTTTAACACACGCAACTACTTCAAGCTCTAGTGTTAAATCGTTTTGCATCATGCTTTTTACATCGTTACCGATAAGTAAATCACGGCGCTTAGTCATATTTGGTACACCTTCTAAAAACAAGATGCGCTTAATAAGCCAGTCTGCGTGATCTTTTTCTTCTTCCATTTCGTGGTTAAGGCGCTCGTATAGTTTGTTTAAACCCCAGTCGTCATACATGCGCGAGTGTATAAAATACTGATCGATTGCTGCTAATTCGTTAGCTAACAATGTATTAAACGCATCGATTACTTTTTGATTACCTTTCATGATAAATCGCCTTAACTATTTCAATTGTATGCAGTGTAGTACAAATAACCTATATTGCAAGTTTTCTCTATAAAAATCATTGCGTTACTATTGGTTTTGATTCTTATTTAAGTTTGCGTTACTGCTTGGTTTATGGACAGTTTTTTATTTGCATTAGCATCTAATACAAGATCATGATTGCTAGATAAAAAGTGAGATGTTTATTTATGTGGGATTTGTTGAGCATATAGGCATGCAGGGCATGCCTATTACGTGCGTTTATTTGTTAAAATTGATATTTAGCACCCAGCGTTGCGGTTGTGCCTAATCCTTTAATGTTATATCCACCGTAGGTGTATGCCTGTGCGCGGGCAGGGTAGTAATCACTATTGAATAGGTTTTCTATTCCAAAATACCCACTCCATTGAGCGTTAACATTGTATTGGCCACTTAAGTTAAATGTGTTGTAGCTACTAACAGGGCCCTGATCGCCAGAGTATTGGCCTTGCGCATTTTTATCAAAACGCTTTCTGTCGCCTACATATAAAAAGCTCATTGCAAGAGATAGTTCGTCATTTGTTTGCCACGTTACATTCGCTGTTGCTTTAGGTGGGCTAATTTGACTTGCGCCTAGATAGTCATCAGCTTCGGTGTTTTTACCTTCTACGTAACTGTATGTGGCGCTTAACTTAAGGTCTTGGGTAATAGTGTAATTAACTAACCCTTCGTAACCCCATATTTCTTGTGGCGCACGCACAGGTTCGTAAACTCCTGTTACTTCATTATACTCATTACTTGTACCAAGCTCTGAGGTACTTCTGTAAAGAGCAAATTCAAAACGTACGTTTTCAAACTGTGAGGTAAAACCAACTTCGTAATTGTCGATTATTGAGGCTTGTGTTTGAATAAGTGCAATGTCGTCAACGGTTGCAGCGCGAAGTAAGCGACCTATATCAGAAATATCAGAGCCCTGTGAGTAACTAAAAAACGGGCTAAAGACATCGGTTAAGTTATATTTAATACCGGCATTATAGGTTGTTGCATCGTAATTAATGGTGTCGCCACGCACATTTAATGGTACTGAACATTGCGATGCGGTTTTGCAAAGTTTTAGCGTTTGGTAGTCACTTACGCTCAAATCAATGCTTTCGTTTCTTACACCCGCTTTTACAATAATGTCGTCGTTTATTACCCATTTTGTTTGTAAAAAGCCTGCCACACTTTCCATGTCCATTTCTGGCACCCACACACGGCCATCTACTAAAGGTTGCGATGTTTTATCGTTTAAGGCATCAATACCGTAGATTAGGGTGGCTGTTACGTTTTCAAAATCAAACTGACTATTAAATGTAGCTCTGGCACCTTGCTTGTCTGATTTAATAACCGATTGACCACCGCTATAACCTTCATCAAGATTGGCTAAAGCGGTTGAGAAAAAGAATACGTTTTCTATATTTTGTTTATACAGATCGAGGGTCATTTGTGTGTTTTCAAACAACGCGTAATCAACATATTTTAGGGTTATATTTTCGTTGCCTTCTGGGCCTTGCGGTTTACCTTGTTTTTGAAGCTCTAAGGGGACGTGTATAGCGTATGTTTTTTCCCCTATATTGCCATCGCCAGTAACATCGCCTAAATCAGTTTTTTGCTGTGAGCTGTAAAAGTTATAGCTAAACTGCAGTTGCTTTTCGTCGTCAAAATCATAAGTTAGTTTGGTAAAATAGTTTTGAGTTTCAGAGTCTGATAAACCATATTGCAAGCCTAAAATATCGCCCTCTGCATCGCGTTGTACGCCGTTTTCTTCATAGCTTGCCGTTAACAGGTAGCTTAGTTTATCGAGCTTTCCGTTTACTGCAGC
>NZ_AUTP01000308.1:0-19504 GCF_000498075.1 Pseudoalteromonas sp. TAB23 | reverse complement strand
CTTTCTGCTAATTTAACAGCGCTAAAGCGGCTTGAAATACTTATTTCACCTTCAGGTTTACCATCACTGCGAGCCTGTTTTGTTATGTAGTTAATAATGCCACCTGAGGCACCATTACCATAAATAGAGGTTGCGCCTTTTATGACTTCAATGCGCGCTATTGCGCTGGCGTCTAACGTTTTTACGCCTAAAGAACCATTACGAAGAGGGGTTGATTGCGGTACACCATCAATCATTATTAATGGCGCACGACCGCGTAGTGTTTGTCCTGAATTACTTGAACTGCCTGTATCTGGGGCAAGCCCTGGAACCATTTGCGCGAGTAAGCTCCCCAATTCTGAGCTTACTTTTAAATGCTGTTGTATTTGTTGCTGATTTATAACGGTAATCGAGGCAGGTACTTCGTCAATGTTCTCTGATATGCGGCTGCCAGATACAATGACATGCTCTAACTGATCAGAAGTGTATTCATTTTTATTATTTTCATTTGCTAACGTGTTAGTACTTATTGCAACAGCAATAAGGCAAAGCGAAGTTTTTAACATGGGGTGTCTTAGTTGATAACAATTTACGTAATGGTAATTATTATCAACTAATGACGCAAGTGTTAATGAGATTTATTTCCATTTATGGCGTTTTAACCAAAAATATACACCGCTTACAATAAAAAATGCGAGTGAAAGGGCTATTAATAACCATAAAAACTGCACAATAGGACCTGCAAAATCACCAATGTGAAACTTATACTTAAAGTTCCATGCTTGTGTTGTGAGGTTGGTTTTACTGGCGTCAAATGAGTTTAATACTTTACCAGTAAATGGGTTAATCCAAACCCAGCTGTAAGCGTGGCTTTCGCCAGGGTTTTGCATTCTCAGTGCAATTGCTTCGTCATCATTTTTAGGTAAGTAAATTCTATATACTTTACCATCTGGAAATACGTTCTCTGCATTTTTAATTGCTTGATTGTAGTTTAACGCAGCTTGAGAAGGGGCTATTATTTTTGGCGCTTTAGGTCTTTGTTCTACTTTATTAAACGTCACAAATTCTAATACAGATTGAGTTTGTGTTTTCCAGTTAAATGCCATGCCAGTAAAGGCAATAAGCATAAGCGGTATAAAAAAGTAAACACCAAGCACTGTATGTAATTGATACATGAGCACTCTAAATTTGGCTTTTGGTTTTATAGCTAAACGTTTAACTCTGTTTTTGGGCTTTACCCATAAATAAAAGCCGAGTAATACATTTATTAAAAGTAGCAATGCACACACCGACATCCAATTTCGAAAGGTTTTTTCACCCTTACTGTTTTCAAACAACAGCCAGCGATGTAATCCCATAGCAAACCCATAAATCGTATCTGTTGATTCATAGACGTTTAGTACACTCCCTGAGTAGGGGTTAACGCTGGCGTAATGTTTATTGGCTAACCTAAATTGCCATGCGGCGTTTGGTGCTTGCTCGGGCATAAAAAAAGTGATTTTTTGCTTAGTTTGAACTTGTACATTTTGTATAAGTTCATCGTAAGGCATTAAATTTTCTTGTGGTGTTACTTGCCATTTTGCGGGTTCTATTAAGTGCTGTATGTCTTTTGCATAAATCATAACAGCACCGGTTAAGCTCACTATTAATAAAAATAGTCCGCTAATAAGGGCAAGGCCTAAATGAATTCTACGTAACCAAAGTTTCAAAAACGGTATCTCATTATGAGTTAATGGCAATATTGTAAATGATAATACGAGCTGTTTTCAATTAAATAGTTATGTATTTGGTTTAGCTTGTTATTAAGAACATTAAATTGGGCTTTAATTTGCGATTGGTCGGATTTCTATTATGCAATTTTCGATATTAAAATTGTCGTGTAAAAAGCTTTTTATTGTTGGTAAATTAATTAAGTGCTGAGTGCTAATAACAAGCTCACAATAATTTTCTTTATCATCTAGTTGCCAAAGCTTAATGCTAACTACCGATTCGATATTAAATTCATTACTAATAGCATGTGATATTGCGTGTGTATCAATGTTGCTAGGCGCTGCTTGCATTAAAATTTTGCAGCTTTGCTTTAATAGTAAAATGCCATGAAAAATGACATAGATAGAAATAAGCACAGTGGCAATTAAATCCACGATATACCACTGGTATAAAATAATTAAGGTGCCTGCAATAATAACAACAATAGATGCCATTGCATCTGATACGTTATGAATAAAGGCCGCTTTTATATTTATACTGTGATTTGCTCCAGCTCGGTAGGTTAAAAATGCGGTTGCTAAATCAATGACCAACGCTATTGCTGCCACCCACACAACTATCCAGCCATTAATTGGTTGAGGGTTTAAATAACTCGAAATTGATTCAAAAATTAAATACACACCAATTAATATTAATGTACTGCTATTAAAAAGAGTGGCGAGTATTTCAGCGCGTTTATAGCCAAAATGATGAGTGGCGTCAGCAGGTTTATTACCAACTTTACGTGCAACCAAGGCTATAAATATAGCGGCAGCATCACTTAAATTATGAAGGGCATCGGCTATAAGTGACAAACTGCCCGAAAATAACCCACCAATAACTTGGGCTATGGTTAGTAATACATTAATAAAAACTGCAACGGTGAGCTGCTTATTGCTTTGGTTTTCGTCTACATGACTATGTGAATGATCGTGCGCCATTGCCATAATCCCTTCAAATACATTGACTGAATATTGCTTATATCATGGGTGGTTTAAAACAGCTACAGAAGTTGTAGCGTAAGCAAGCGTAATTATAAGTTAGTAATAAAGGCGTATTTTTTAAAAAATGTGAATTTAAGATTGTAACGCTAAATACCGAGTTTTTAAGGAGTTTACGGCTCAAAACTTGCGTCTTTATATATTTAGTGCATTAATGTAAGTAATATTAAATGATTAAAAGCTGCTGGGTATTAAGCATGGACAAAGGTTTAAACTTTGGTGAATTAACAGGTAAAGGACAATCTGTTCGAAGTAAGTTAATTATAACCTTTATAATTATAGCTTTAGTGCCACTTTGTATACTTACGTGGTTTAGTCTTGAACACGTAAATCGCACCCTTAAACAAAATGCAGACACTGAACTAAACGAGCTTAATAATATAGGTAAGCAATTTGCTGATATTTGGTTTACAGACCATGTTAAAGATTTATATTTGCTTAGGGCGCAGTTTGATATCAGCCCCAATAAAAAGCTAAAATTAATTAATCAATTTATTGAGCAGTATGACTTTGTTAATCATGTAGAGCTTATTGATGTAAACCTCGTTAATTCACTACCTTCATCACCTTTTTTAAATGTTATTAAAGAGCCGCGCTTTAATAACATACGTTCTGGGATTATAAATACAGGAGAAATTCAATTTCAGTCAATGACAGTCTCAGGGCGTGAGTATCATATTATTGGTTTACCGGTATTAAATGACGAAAATAAGTTACAAACCATATTGCTCGCAGATATAAATTTAAACGGCTTATTAAATAATTTAAGTAAAATACACGCTGCTAATAAAGACATAACATTTTATGTTATGGACAATAATAAAATTCAAAAAAGTAATACTTCAAACGATACCCAACCATCATTTTTCTCTCAAAATGGCTCACCAATACAACGTGTTTTTTCTTATATTGATAAAAATGAAGTCACTTTATATGGATATATTAATTCATTAGAGTTTTTAAATGAGTCTGGCTGGCAGCTACTTGTATCAAAACCAAAAGAAGTCGCACTACAAGGTGCTAATTATTATAAGCAGCTCGCTGTATTAACTAATTCAGGTGCCTTACTGCTGATATTAACGTTGTCGTGGTGGTTTGGTCGCCGGCTTTCTCAGCCTTTAATTAACTTAGCTAAAATTGTTGAAAATATTACAAAAGGCGATTTAGTTAAAGTTCCAATAATAAACGATAGCATTGAATTTAATCAGCTTTCATTGGGCTTACGTAAGTTAGTAGCCGTAAAAGAAGAACAACAAAGTATATTACAAAAACAACGTTCGGCACTTCAAATTGCATTAAAACAATTAGCAGAACAAAAAAGTGCATTAGATGAACATGCCATTGTTGCTGTGACTGATTTGCATGGCACTATTACTTTTGTAAATAAGAAATTTTGTGAGATCAGTGGTTTCGACGAACATGAATTAATAGGCGAAAACCATCGCTTATTAAATTCAGGGAAACACGAAAAAGAATTCTTTAAAAATATGTACAAAACGCTTAAACGCGGTGATGTATGGAACGGGCAAATCTGTAATAAAGCTAAAAATGGTGGTTTTTATTGGGTAGATACCACCATTGCACCATTTCTAGATGAAAACGGTATACCACAAAACTATATTGCTATTCGTACCGACATTACAGCGCTTAAGTTACAAGAGCTAGAGCTTGAACAGCACAAAACACAGCTACAACTAGTGATTGACTCAACAGCAGTGGGTATTTGGGATTGGTACATTGATACTAAAAAGGTGACATTTAATAACCGTTGGGCCGAGATTATAGGTTACAAGCTCAGTGATATTGAACCTTGTACTATAGATACTTGGTATACCTATGCTCACCCTGATGATTTAGCTATGTCGGAGAAAAAACTTCAAGCGTATTTTTCCGGCGAGACTGACTATTATGTTAGTGAAGCCCGCATGAAACATAAAAATGGGCATTGGATTTGGGTTCTCGATACTGCAAAAATAGTTGAGTGGAATACCGATGGCTCTCCAAAACGCATGATCGGTACGCATTTAGATATATCAGATCGAAAATCTACAGAGCTTGAGCTACAAGGAAGCCGAGACAGATTTGCATCTTTGGTATCAAATATCCCTGGCATTATTTATCGATGTAAGTTTGATGACAAATTAAGCATGCTTTACATGAGCGAGCAAGCGAGTGAAATAACCGGTTATTCACCCGATGAGTTGATACATAACGAAGCCCTCTGCTTTTTTGATTTAATATGTGAAGACGATTCTAAAAAAATAAAAGATGAAATTGTCCGTTGTGTTAGCGCTAAGCAGTCATGGTCTGTTGAGTATAGAATTAAAGCCCGCGATGGCTCTTTGCATTGGGTAAACGAAAAAGGCCAAGCGATTTACGCAGATGATGGCAATATATTGTATTTAGATGGATTTATTTTAGATATTACAGAGCGTTACAATACACAATTAAAAATAAGCCGTCAGCAAAGCCTGCTTGAATCAATGAGTAAGCAAGGCCAGATTGGTGCATGGGAGATGGACCTAGATGCGCATACTCTTTATTGGTCTGATGAAGTTAAAGTTATCCACGAAGTACCAGAGGGATTTGAGCCGAGGATAGATACTGCTATTGATTTTTATAAACCAGGAATACACCGAGACACTATAAGTACCTTATTTGAATGCGCTGTGACTTTAGGTGAAAGCTGGAGTGTAGAGCTTATTATTTTGACCTATTCGGGGCAAGAGCGTTGGGTTAAATCAATGGGCCAAGCAGAGCTTAAAGATGGTAAATGCGTACGTGTTTTTGGCTCATTTCAAAGTATTGATGCACATAAGCGCCTTGAACTCGAAAGCGAAAAAGCAAACCGCTATAACAAAAATTTAGCCGCGCTTACAGTCGCACCTGAAGTGCAAAATAGTGATGTAGAGCAAGTTAAAAAGCTAGCCGTTAAATCTATGTGCGAAGTGCTAAATGTTGCACGTGCGTCGGTATGGATTTTTAACGATCAACGAGATGTAATGACATGTCATAGTTTATACATAGATGGACAAGGGTTTGTAGATACAGATGCTGTTTTAACTGCTAAAGACTACCCTGCATATTATAGCGCCATTTATAAGCAAAACTTAGTAGCCATTGATGATGTTTATACGCACCCAGCAACTGTTGATTTTATAGAAGCGTATACAAAGCCATTAAATATTAAATCGATGCTTGATGCAGTAATAGCAACTGGTGATGGTAATTTAGGTATTTTGTGCGCTGAAACAGTAGGCGAACATCACAATTGGACGCAAAGTGAAGAAACGTATCTTCGATCATTGGCTACTTTAGTGGGAAGTACTTTAATTTCTCAGCAACGAAAAGTAATCAGTGAGGAGTTAAAAGTAGCCCTTGTAAAAGCAGAAGATGCGGCTATTGCTAAGAGCCAATTTTTAGCCACGATGAGCCATGAAATAAGAACGCCAATGAATGGTGTACTCGGTATGCTAGAACTTGTTCAATTAGAGTCACTCCCTAAACCAATAGAAACAAAAGTAGGTATAGCCAAAACAAGTGCGCATTCTTTATTGGGTGTAATTAACGATATTTTAGATTTCTCTAAAGCCGAAGCGGGTAAAATCGAACTTGAAGAGATTAACTTTAATGGACGTGATTTAATTGGCGAAGTTGCTGCCGCACAAGCATTGACTGCTCAAGAAAAAGGTATAGAAATAATTTTAGATTTGGTAGCGCTAGAGCCTTCGCAGTTATGCGGGGATCCTGGGCGTATTCGACAAGTACTTACTAATTTGCTGAGTAACGCCGTTAAGTTTACGAGTAAGGGCGAGGTTGTTGTAAGCGCTAAAATTAATAAAGTGGCTCAAGGTTTAGAATTTGTTGCAAGTATAAAAGATTCAGGCATAGGAATAAGTGAAGAAAAGCAACAGCAGTTATTTACCCCTTTCTCTCAGGTAGATGCATCAACAACGCGTGAATACGGGGGCAGTGGCTTAGGGCTGGCTATTTGTAAGCAGCTTTGTGAGTTAATGGGAGGAGCAATCTCTCTTACAAGTGAAGCAGGTAAAGGGAGTACCTTTACCGCCACTATAATGTTAACTCCGGGAGATCAAAAAGAGCGTTATATTCCTAATATTAATATGGAAGAGCTAACAGTTTTAGTTGTTGACGATAACGAGACAAATCGAATTGTAATTTCACAACAGCTTGAACATTGGGGCGCTAAGGTTGCACTCGCATGTGATGCACATGAAGCACTTGATATGTGCGCGCAGCAATATAAAGATAAAAATTGCATGTACGACATTGCAGTGCTTGATATGCAAATGCCAGGAATGGATGGCATAGAGCTGTGTAAAGCACTAAAAGCACATGGACATTATAAATCAATGCCACTTGTAATGATGACCAGTATTGCTGGTATGGAAGGCGCGCAGCGTTATTCTAATGCTGGCTTTCAGGCATATTTTCCTAAACCAGTAACCACTGCCGATTTAATTTCTGCACTGTCGGTTATAACGAGTAATGATGCAGGCGAGACACTACCACTTGTTACGTCAGGCTATATTTCGTCACTTAAAAAAGAAAAGGTGCAGGAGTCTTCCCAAATACTACTGGTGGAAGATAATCCAATTAACCAACAGGTGGCTAAATTAATGCTCAAAAAGCTTAATTGTGACGTTACTATTGCTGGGAATGGCCAATTAGCGATTGATATATTAGAAGCGCATGATTCAGGATATTTTAAGCTTGTACTCATGGATTGCCAAATGCCTGTTATGGATGGNCTGCTATTCGTAAAGGCGTGGCGGGCATACAGCATAAAAACATTAAAATAATCGCTATCACCGCAAATGCAATGAACTCAGATAAAGAGCGTTGTATAACAGCTGGAATGGATGACTACTTGAGTAAACCTATTCAATTAGATATTTTAAAAGATAAATTAGAGCAGTATATTTAAGGTAAAAATACAATGAGCCAACCCGTTATAATACGTGATGCAAAACCAAGTGACGCAAAAACAATTTTGCACTTTATTACCGAACTTGCCATATATGAAAAAGAACCTGATGCAGTAAAAACAGACGAGCAGGCAATTTTAGATACTCTGTTTAGTGAAGGTGCAACTGCGCACAGCATAATTTGTTTAGAAGGTGATGAGCCAATTGGTTTTGCGGTATATTTTTATAATTACTCTACCTGGTTAGGTAAAAATGGCCTATACCTTGAAGATTTATACGTAAGCCCAGATAGCCGTGGCAATGGTGCAGGTAAAGCCATTATGAAACACTTAGCTAATAAGGCCATTAGTAATGACTGTGGTCGTTTTGAATGGGTAGTGCTTGATTGGAATAAACCCGCTATCGATTTTTACAATAGCATTGGTGCAAAGCCACAAAACGAATGGATTATATATCGCTTAACAGGGCAGGAATTATTAGACTTCGCTAAATAGTTAATGAAAATCATTTGCATTTAGTTTTGTGGGTGTGTAAGTTAAATACACACTCATAAATAAACGTGCAGATGATTATATGATCTCAAGTCAAAAACAACCCCACTCAGATTTACTTTATCTTGATCAAGCATTAAGCCCTTGGCAGTCGAATATAATGCAAGGTAATTATGCATTTGAACAAGGTGCACTTCTCGAAGCTCGCGATAAATACTTATTAGCTAAAACACTTGCAGATCATCTTCTTCAGCAGTTTTTATATGCTCAGATTAATAACACTGTCATTCATGCTATTGAGCACTGTATACCCGCACTTGTTGTTGCGTCACATAATTTAGCTGATACCTATATAGCTATGCAACAGCCTGAAAATGCATGCAAATGGCTATGCGAAGTACACTTAACACTCTCTTCATTAATTAAGCATACTCATTACGATATACAAAAAGTGAGTAAGCATCATTACATTAAAACATCTGCTGAACTTGTATCATTTGCAAGACGCTATCATTTTTTACCTGAGCTAATAGAGCAAGTGAATTTTTGCTTATGCTCTAAAGACTCAACAAACAGCCTGCTACATTAAAATAAAGGAGTAATTTATGGCGTTTACATTGCCAGCACTTGATTATGAATATGATGCGCTTGAGCCTCATTTAGACAGCAAAACGATGCATATTCACCACACATTACACCATCAAACGTATATCAATAAAGCCAATGCTGCTTTAGCAGATACTGTGTATGCAAACGCAAATGCTGAAGAGTTACTTAAGGGAATAAATGAGCTACCAAGTAATTTGCAAAAAGCAGTACAAGAGCATGTAGGAGGGCATTTTAATCACAGCTTATTTTGGCAAGTAATGAGCCCGCAAGGAGGAGGTGAACCTGAAGGTATTGTGGCTCAGGTTATAAATGAGCAACTAGGCAGTTTTGATAAATTTAAAGACCAATTTACAGCCGTGGCAATTAGCCAATTTGGTAGTGGTTGGGCGTGGTTATGTGTAACGCCGGATGAAAAGTTGATTGTAGAAAATAGTGCTAATCAAGATTGCCCTTTAATGCAGGGAAATATCCCTATTTTGGGACTTGATGTATGGGAGCATGCCTATTATTTGAAGTATCAAAATAAACGTCCTGACTATATTGCTGCATTTTATAATGTAATTAATTGGCAAGAAGTACAAAGGCGTTATTTATTGGCTATTGGTTGAGTGCCGAATATGGCTAGTAATACAGTTTATTTTGTATAAGCTAGGCTTTATTAGATTAATTAATAGAGCCGTTTATGGACACTTCACATTGGCAAAAAGCACGTCAGAGTCGCGATCCTCGTTTTGACGGGCTTTTTTACGTAGCGGTAAAAAGTACCGGCATTTATTGCAGACCTATTTGCCCTGCACCAACGGCTCACGAAAAAAACGTTACTTATTATCAGTTTGCCCATAACGCGGCGCAAGATGGTTTTAGGCCCTGCATTCGTTGCAGGCCCGATAGTGCCCCTGGCAGCGCAGCATGGCAGGGTACAAAAACGACTGCACTTAGAGCAAAACAGTTAATAGATCAAAATGACGAGCACGACTGCGAAAAATTAGCAGCTCGTTTAGGTGTAAGTAGTCGTTATTTAAGACAGTTGTTTAAGCAGTATTTTGGCGTGTCGATTACGCAATATCGATTATTTAACCAATGTCACTTTGCTAAAAAGCTGATTCAAGAAACACATTTACCCCTTACCGAAATAGCGTTTTCCGCAGGCTTTAAAAGCATTAGGCGCTTTAATGATGCATTTTTACAGCAGTTAAATATAGCTCCCTCGAAGCTGCGCAGTGGCGATAAAAAACCAACGTCAACACTCACTTTAACCCTGCCATTTAGGCCGCCTTATAATTGGCCTGCTTTGCAGAGCTTTTTACAAAGGCGCTTGATAAAACCAATAGAGTGGATAACGCAGACGACCTACGGACGTACTTTTGCAAGTGAGGAATATAAAGGAAGCTTTACCGCTGAATTTATAGCAAGTAAAAATCACTTTAGTGTGTCTATCGATATAGATAATACGGTGTACTTACAACCTGTTATAAATAATATACGCCGTGTGCTTGATTTAGATGCCGATATTAATTTAATTCAAACGCATTTAAGCGCCAATATAAACAATGCGTTTACAGTATGTGAAGGGCTCAGACTTCCAGGGGTTTGGTCAAGTTTTGAAGCCGGTATAAGGGCAGTACTTGGACAACAAGTGAGTGTTACTGCGGCGCATAATTTAGTAACAAAGTTAGTTGATGAATTAGGCGAAAAAGAGGGCTATGCCGTTTATTTTCCTACGGCTAAAATTGTTGCTAATAGTGATTTTGCATTTTTTAAAATGCCACAAGCACGCAAAAATGCGCTACACAACTTAGCCCAGTTTTGTGCACTAAATCCTGAAAATGACGATTTAGACGAATGGCTTAATTTAAAGGGAATTGGTCCTTGGACGGTAAATTATGCAAAGTTGCGAGGGCAAAGCCAGCCCGATATATTACTTGATGGCGACTTAGGTGTTAAAAAAGCTCAAGCGGCGGCAAACCCTTTCGTACCTGCTAACAGCGCTCCTTTTCGCTCTTACTTAACTTTTCAACTTTGGCAGCAATTATAATGATCATTCAAACATCAATTTCGAGCCCTATAGACGACATAATTATTCAAGCGACAGATAAAGGAGTGAGTTACGTTGGGTTTTATCCTCCAGTTGAGCACCCTCATACGCCATTTGAACAAGTCGCTAACAAGGCGGTGCTTATTTGTGCTGCGCAGTTAAATGAGTACTTTGCAAAAAAACGCACTACTTTTGATGTACCACTTGATACAAACGGTACGGTATTTCAACAAAGCGTATGGCAAGCACTATTAACGGTGCCTTTTGGGCAATCACAAACATACGGCTATATTGCAAACCAACTCAATAACCCAAAAGCAGTGAGGGCAGTAGGTGCTGCGAATGGTAAAAATCCGATTAGCATTATAGTGCCTTGCCACCGAATTATTGGCGCAAATGCAAAGTTAACGGGCTATGCTGGTGGGCTTGATAGGAAACTTTGGTTGCTGAAACACGAAGGATTAATGTAAATTAATTTAACGAATATTTTGTATGTTTAGTTCTACATACTACACTGTAGATTTAGTTTATAAATAAAAATCACTATGAAAATTAGAACGTTACTTTATATTTTTGTTTTGAAGTGTATTGTTTTTTGCGATGGCGTTACGGCCAAAGAATTACTTTTTTGTTATGAAGATAAAAACGCAGCACCACTATTTTTTGGTGTTGATAAGGCTATACCTATTGATCAACCTGATGCCTCAGTTGAGGTTTTAAGTTTATTAGATAAAGCGATTGATGGTGTTGAGATTAAGTTTGTTAGAAAACCATGGCGTAGATGCTTAAGCGATTTAGAATTTAATCGAGTTAATGCTGTTATTGCCAGTTACCGCAAAGGACGAGAAAACGTTGCTGTTTACCCTGTTGATCAGCAAGGTAAGTTACAAGATGACTATGCAGTAAGTGAATTTAGTAGCTGCCTTATAGGGCGTTATAAATTTCATAAAGAATGGGAGACTCGCGAAGTATTTCAAAATAAAGCATTTACGATAGCTATTCCTAATGGCTATGGACTAAATAGCGCGTTAAAAGAAGAGCCATTTTTTATTCATAATACGTTTTCTAAAAGCAAAGCTTTTGAGTTGCTAGATAAGGGCGTGGTGCAGGCGAGCGTTGATCTATGCCAAGTTGATGGCTTAAAAGTGTCGAGTTATCCGTATGAGGGTAATAATGTTAAACCTATTTATCCCCCTTACGAAACCGGCCATGGTTACCTTGTTTTTTCAAAAAAATTCTACGAAGAAAATAACACTCTAAGTTGGGAAATGTGGCAATGGTTATCAAAGTTTGAAAGTGCACCTGTGTATATTAAATACTTACAAACACTTAAATAACCTCGTTAAATTCGCGTTTGTAAATTGGTATTAATTTAATATTAAGGTAGCATAAGCGCACTTTTTATAAAATGGCACCGCAATGGCTCAATTATACTTTTACTACTCTGCAATGAACGCGGGTAAATCAACTACGTTATTACAATCTGCATTTAATTATAAAGAACGTGGCATGGAACCAGTGATCCTTACTGCTGCCATTGATGATAGACAAGGCGTGGGTAAAGTATCGTCTCGTATTGGCTTGCAAGCAGATGCGCATGTATTTGATGCTAGTAAAGATGTATTTGATCTTATTCAATCACTCAACAATGATAAAAAACGCCATTGTGTATTAGTTGACGAGTGCCAATTTTTATCAAAAGAACAAGTAATGCAATTAACCGATGTGGTTGATGAATTAGGTATACCGGTATTGTGTTATGGCTTGCGTAACGACTTTAGAGGCGAGCTATTTATAGGGTCGCAATATTTGCTTGCGTGGGCTGATAAGTTAGTTGAGCTTAAAACTGTATGCCACTGTGGACGTAAAGCAAACCATGTACTGCGTACCGATGAAAATGGTGAAGCAATAGCCGATGGTAACCAAGTAGAAATTGGCGGCAATGACCGATATGTTTCGGTATGCCGCAAACATTATAAAGCCGCGTTAAATATGGGCCGACAAAGCATTTAAAAATGTATCAATATCTTCGCGCGTAATATCTAAATGCGTTACTAGCCTAAGCTGCTTGCTTGGGCTAAATAGTATACCTTGTTGTTTAAGTGCCTCAGCAATCTCTTCAATGTTTATACTGCTAGTGTATGTTGCGTAAACCATATTAGTGGTGTTACTCATATCTACAGTAAAGCCACTGATTTCACTTAATTGTTGAGCCAAATAACGTGCATTTGCATGATCGTCTTTTAAGCGCTCTACATTGTGCTCAAGTGCAAACTGCCCGGCAGCTGCAAGCATTCCGGCTTGGCGCATACCGCCACCAAGTACTTTTCTCCATCGTCTTGCTTTATTAATAAGTGCTGGTGAGCCTAATAATAAAGAGCCTACGGGCGCCCCCAAACCTTTAGATAAACAAATAGAAATTGAGTCAAAGTGCTTTGTGATTTCAGTGATATCAATATTTAGCTCAACAGCGGCATTAAAAGCACGTGCGCCGTCTAAGTGCAGCGCTAAATTATGCGTATTAACAAAGTCACGAGCTTGGGCTAAGTACTCAAGCGGGAGCACTTTTCCGCCTATGGTATTTTCTAAGCTAAGTAATCGCGTGTTTGCAAAATGGCAATCGTCTGGTTTTATTGCTGCAGCTATTTTACTGAAGGGGATGCTACCATCGGCTTCATTTTCAATAGGCTGTGGTTGCACAGACCCTAAAACAGCTGCTCCGCCACCCTCAAACTTATAATTGTGAGCATTTTGGCCACAAATGTATTCGTCACCTCGCTCACAATGCGCCATTATTGCAAGTAAGTTGGCTTGTGTACCTGAGCTACAATAAAGTGCGGCTTTAAAGTTAAAACGCTTACACGCATAGGCTTCTAGTTGGTTAACGCTTTCATCATCACCGTATACATCGTCACCAACCGGTGCGCTGTACATAATATCGCGCATTGTGTTTGTTGGTTTTGTAACTGTATCAGAGCGAAAATCTATCATGATTGCCTTATCCTTTTTATTGTTTTTAATAAAATTGGTATTAATCAAGCTCGCTACAAATTTGCTCACGAGTGTCTTTATCAAAGTAAGTCCATGCAATAAAACGGCTGATTTTTTGACCTTGTGCCATATCAACTATTTTATATTGTGCTATTGGGTGGGCTTTTAATACTTCTTCAAGAGCTGCAATATTATCTTTTTTGGATACTAACGACGTAAACCACAGTACTTGCTCTGCAAAGTCTTCGCTCTCTTTAATCATGTTAGAGATAAACTGTACTTCACCGCCTTCACACCATAATTCATTATTATGACCACCAAAATTAAGTGCGCTACTGGGTGTTTTTCCTAGGTTTTTCCACTTACGTTCACTGCCTTTACTTGCCTCTTCTTCGCTTGCATGAAACGGAGGGTTACAGAGCGTTAAATGATATAGATCTTTTTGATTTACAACGCCTTTAAAAATATGTGATGCGTTTTTTTGTTGTTTTAGGGTTATTTTTAAACTATTAAACTGAGCAATTTGCTTTGCTATTTTTACCGAAGCTGCATCAATATCAGTCCCTGTAAAATGCCACTTATATTCACTTGTACCAGTAAGCGGATAAACTAAGTTAGCGCCAGTGCCAATATCAAGCACTTTAATTTGCTTACCTAAAGGTATTTGTTGTTGATTATCATCACTTAATAAGTCAGCTAAGTAATGAATGTAGTCAACACGCCCAGGTATAGGTGGACATAAATTGTGCTCAGGAATATCCCAAAAATCAATATTATAATGTGCTTTTAAAAGAGCTTGATTGAGTGTTTTAACGGCTTTGTTATCACTAAAATCAATACTTTTAGTACCTGCAGGTGTGGTTATAACAAAAGGCAGTAGAGCAGGGTGCTCTGTTGTTAATAAATCGAAGTCGTACCCATTTTTATGTAGGTTACGAGGGTGTAATTTTGAACGTGCATTATTTTCTTTCATGGCTTCATTTTAACAACAGATATGATGTGGTGATTGTAACAAATGCTGATGAGTAAAGTGCAGACATTTCCTTTGGTATATTTAATATTGCTGGTAGGATGAGTTGAAAATAATAAAAAGGAATAACTGTGGCGATTTCTCAGCAATCAATAATTATTAATTTAGACGCTCACCAAACACTTCATTTACGTCGAATCAGCGATGATAATCAGCAAGGGCCTATCGTATTTTTTATGCATGGAGCTGTAGAAAACGGTAAAATTTTTTACACCCATTCTAATAAAGGGCTAGCCCCTTTTTTGGCTGAGCATGGGTACCGATGCTATGTGGCTGATTTACGTGGCCGAGGTGATAGTAAGCCGGTTATTTCAAGTGACGCTAAGTACGGGCAAACCGAGGCCATTTTAGAAGATATTCCAGCCTTTATTAAGCAAATAGAGTTGATTGAAGGCAAGAAGCCTGACTACTGGGTCGCTCACTCTTGGGGCGGGGTATTGATGAACAGCGCGTTTGCACGTTTTCCAGAATATATTAATGATGTAAAAGCGTGTGTGTATTTTGGCTCTAAGCGTTCTTTATTTAATAATCATCCTCAAAAATTATTACAAGCCAATTTAATTTGGTATTTTATGGCACCTTTACTTGCTAAAAAACACGGCTATTTAAATGCTAAAGGTTATAAGTGGGGAAGCGATAACGAAACTCAAAAGTCGCATTATCAAAGTATGCAATGGGCTAAAAAGAAGCCATGGATAGATTCTGATGATAATTTTGATTATGCAAAAGCGCTAAAGAGCCTGCATTTAGCGCCAACGCTTCATATTGCTGCGGTAAAAGATAAAGCATTAGCGCAACCAATCGATATTCAAAAATTTATGGACGAATCAGGGCCTGGCATTCAACAAATGCGAATTTACGGTCGTAAACACGGGCATAATTTTGATTACGATCATATTAATATGCTTACCCACCCAAGTGCGCGTGATGATCAATTTAAAGATTTACTTAATTGGTTTAAAGCACATCTGTAGGAGCTGTTGACCTTTCAGGGTTGAACCCAAAAGGCAGCGCATGTTTGGTCTTTATGCTACGTTATCGCCTATTTATGGGGAATGACCACACTTCATAGGCTCTGCCTTGTCTAAAAACCAAACAGCCTACTGCAAATTTAACCTCGAAAGATAAACAGGACCTAATTAATTCTCATCAAGCAACTTTAAAAGGGGTGTTTTGTAACGCTCCCACTTAGCGATTGCGGCGTTATTAATAGGTTGGCGAATAGCATGTTTACTCAACGTGGTTACCGGTGTTTTTTGTTTATAAAATGCTAAGCAGCGCTCTTCAAAATGACAGTTTAAAAAACCAAGTAACTGCGTTAGCTGCTCTTTTGGGTTACTCACTAAATCTTCGTAACTGACATCATAAATTGGCATACCTTTAAAGGAGTGCCAATGGCTCATCAGTTTTTCATACATACTATGGTAAAGCTTAAACTCAGGTAGTGAGCAAAAATAAGGCTCGTTTTCGGCAAAGTAATTAGTGAAAATAGAAAACGCTGTAGCATTAAAATTACGACTTAAGTTTATAAATTTGGCATTTGGAAATAGGATATATATTAGTCCGAGCGACTGATAATTACTCGGCAGTTTATTTATTATAAAAGGTCTGATGGGCGATGCTGTTTTTAATGTTGTGATATAAAGCTCGCGGGCTTTTTTGATTAAGTCAGGCGTTAAATGCGCTAAACATTGCGGGTAAGCAACTCCCGTTTTTTGTTCGATAAAAGCAACCGCGTTATTACTAATACTCGTACTTTCTCCTAGGCTCGAAAACTGACTATGGCTTGCCAACATTTGCTCCAGGAGGGTAGAGCCACTACGAGGCATACCAATAATAAAGACAGGCGTAATATTACCTGTAAATTTTTTATCGGCAGAGGCAATAAATTCCTCGGTGTTGTATTTTATTATTTCATCGTAAAAAGGGATTAAATCTTTAGTGCTAAATTCACTTAATTTTTTTTGTAATTTATTTGCCAATATAAAATAATTAAATGCTTGCTCGGTATCTTCAAGTGCATCGTAACTGTTTGCTAATGCGTAGTAACACACCATTTTTAAACGTAAATTGCTCGTTTGAGTTAGTAAGTGGTGTAAATTACTTACATAATTATGTTCTTTATCAAAGCGGCCTAACTGCACAAGTTCAAACAAAATATAGGCTGTTACAGGGTATACACCAATGCTGAGTGCATGGGCAAAGGTTGTATGGGCTTTATCTAACTCGCCATATATTAAGTAGTGTTGTGCTAAGTAGTAATGAGGCTCTGGGTTATGACTTGCTAATTTTTTTGCGTATTCAAGTACGGTTAACGCATCGTTTGGCGAATTAACACCGTTAAATGCATCAGCAAGGGCATGTAATGGTTCAAGCATATGAGGCATGCGCTCACACGCTTTTTGGAGTAAGTATACAGCAGTGTCATAACGCTCTAGTCGTAGGGCAATTCTGCCTAAGCCAAATAAAGCTTCGCCATTTTCAGGGTTACTATTTAATAGCGTTTTAAAATGAAACTCAGCTTCTTTGAGTTTATTTTGTTGCAGTAGTTGGTTAGCTTTTTCAAGTAGCATAGTTATACCAATTTTATTAAAGAAATAATCATTCTATCGCATTAAATAGCGTACTCACTGCGTTAAAAATTATTCATATAGAGCAACTATATATCATAGTTTTCTCCTTGTTATTACGCTATTTTCTGAGCGCTATAATAGAACACTTATTCAATGCAATTGGTATTGTTCATTATTATTTTTATTAACTATAAAATTAAAAAGGCGAAATGTCTTTAACATTTCGCCTTTGGTTCTTCATGAAAATAGTTTAAAAAGTATATGTTGCTTTAGCGTAGTAAAAGCCACCGTTAATACCAAACGGAGATGTTTCGTAGAACTGACCACCCCAGTTGTTATTAGGGATACCCGTTGCATCTGCAAAATCAAGTTTTTCAGCATCTTGGTCGAATAAGTTTTGAGCGCCTACAGAGAAGCTAACAGATTCATTTAAGAAGTAAGTTACTTCAGCATCAATAGTGACTGCAGCATCAGCTGTTTTAGCTGTTGCATCATAATCAACGTGAACACCTTGGTATTCGCCGTAGTAGTTTGCACGAGCAAATGCAGAAACTGATTCCCATTGTTGAGACAATGTGAACGTTGCACGATGGTTAGGTAAATCTTCTTCTAAGCGTTTAACTTTAAACGCACCTGTAATTTCACTAAATTGAGTTACTTCAGTATCATTCCAGTTATAAGCAAGGCTAAATGTAGAGCTACCGCCCATTAGTTCAGCAGTATAGTTTGCAACTAAATCGATACCTTGAGTTGTTGTATCAAAGTCATTTGTAAAAAAGCTTACCTGAGCAAGACCTTGTACATTAGGAACTCCAGCGGCTGTAAGTGTATCTTTATCTGCTTGGCTTAAGTTGATTTTATCTGATTGGCTAATACGGTCATCAACTTGAATGTTGTAGTAATCAAGCGTTAAAAATAACTCGCCGATTGTGTATACAGCACCAAGTGTATAGCTTTGTGATTCTTCCGGCTCAAGCTCTGTACCACCTAATTGCACTGCAATAGGGTTTGTTGGTGGAAGAAGCGCTGAATCTTGTAATACACCGCTGTCTAAGCTTGTTTGTACGTTACTTACGTTAGCTTGACCAACTGTAGGTGCACGGAAACCGCTACTTACAGAACCACGAATATTTAAATCTTCAGTTAAATGGTATTGAGCCATTACTTTGTAGTTAGTTGTAGTACCAAAGCTGTCGTAGTCTTCAAAGCGAAGCGCTACGCCCATTAAAAAGTCTTCAGTAAATGGTGCTTCAACATCAACATACGCTGCATAGTTACGACGAGAAAACTCACCTGCTTGTGATGGTTTAAAACCAGGGAAGCCGTTAGAGCCAATACCAAAACCTTTTGCTGTTAAAGGGCCTGCAGTGTAAGATTCTTCATCACCAGAAATGATAGTGAATGTTTCTTCATGCCATTCAAAACCACCGGCAACGTTTACATCATAAGCTAAACCAAAGTCGACACCCTTTGATAAATCAAAGTTAAAGTTTTTCTCTAGCTGTTCATATTTACCCGGACTGAAGTCACGTGGCGTATCTGCACCTAAAGAAGCATTAACCGTGTCATAGATGAAGTAACGTGATTCATTTAAACCCACAGTACCGCTTAAGTCATAGTAAGTATCTTTTAAGAAACCACCAGTGAATCGCCCTTTAGTACCAATAGTTAAAGAAGTATCAGTAATGTTGCCGCCAAAGTTAGGTGTAAAGCCACCTGGAAGCGTTTCGTTAAAGGCAAAACAATCTGGGTTGTTCGCTACACCATTTATATAAGCAGGATCATCTAATACGTTGCCATCTGTTATTGCAATAGTAGGACAGTTAGCGCTCATATCAGGTGTTAAATCTGCAACAAGTAGTGTTTCGCCACCATCATTTGAGTAAACGCCAGAACGTGTTTGCGGGTTACGGTAGTAAAAGCCGCCGCGTACATCACGTTCAGAGTAATTACCAAACATGTAAAATTCAGAATCGTTCGTTAGCTCTAAACCTACGTTACCAAAAATTGTAATATCGTCGTTTACTTCTGGTGCGCCCCATACTTGTGCAAGAGAAGATACATCAGGAACACCGGCAGCTGAAAGTGCTGCGGCAT